>JBEDND010000174.1:0-3730 GCA_041170785.1 Bacteroidota bacterium
AAAGACGTCATCTATGCCGCAGGCATCAACATCTGGAGGTCGGCCAACGGCGGAAGCACGTGGACCCAGATTGGCCACTGGTATGGGGGCTTCAATGCCGACGATATCCATGCCGACCAGCACGCTTCAGAGTTTAACATCACCGGAAATACCTTGTTTTCCGGAAACGACGGAGGCATTTACTATTGCCAGAATCCGGGCGCAGCGCAAACGGCAGTGCGCTGGAACAATATTTCCTCTGGTATTCAGAATTCGCAGATTTACCGATTGTCCCAGGCCCAGACCAATGAATATTCGGGTGCCCATGGCTACCAGGATAACGGTTCATCGCAGTCAGAACGAGATGAGTTCATCACCTACTATGGTGGCGATGGAATGGATAATCAGGTAGATCCCACAGACCACCGATACATGTATGGTTCTTATGTGTATGGAAGAATTTACCGTGCCTTCGACAGAAACGACATCGCAACCATTGGCGCCAACGGAACCGGTGGCATCAATGAAGGCGGTAACTGGCTGACGCCATTCATCCTGCAGGAAGGAAATCCGGGAACCATGTTCGCCGGCTATGGCAACGTTTGGCGCACCACAGCAGCCAAAACTGGAAATCCACCAACATGGACGCGCATCAGCACAGGCTTTGGTGGCGTGCGGCATCTGGAGAATTCACCCGCCGACAACAACATCATCTACGTATTGCAGAACAGCAACAACATGCAGCGCAGCGATAATGCCAATGCTGCAAGTCCGGTGTTTACCAACCTGGGAGCCGGTCCTACCGGCGTGCGATGGATAGAAGCGCATCCTACTGACCCCAACCGCGTGTATTGCATCAACGGAAGCAACCTTTACCGAAGCAAGGATAAAGGACTTACCTGGACTTCACTGGCTTCCCTGAACACAACTGCACATGGCAATATGCGCAGTATGGCGTTCGACAGCAGCGCCGATTATGAAACCATATATGTGGGAACGGAACGCGGCGTGTATGTATGGGATTCCCTTGCGGGAAGCCTCATCAATTACAATACCGGTTTCCCCGTTTGGGCAGATGTTACCGACCTGGATATTTATTATTCCCCGAAGGGAAGAGCATTCAACCGCGTACTGGCTGCCACTTATGGCCGGGGCGTTTGGCGCTCCAATCCTTATGAACCAGGAATTGCACAACCCGTTTCCGGCATGTATGCCTTCGACACAGTATTTACCGTGGGTGGAACCTTGCGGTTGAAAGAACAGGTGTTGAATTCAGCTTCCAGTCTAAATTGGCAAATCACGCCTTACGGTGCTTACCAATATGCAGCAGGTACCGACAGCACGCATCCACAGCCGGTGGTTACTTTTACAAAACCGGGCTGGTATTCAGTGCGTCTGGTGGCCACGAACTGCCAGGGTTCTGATACCATTGAAAAACAACACTGGATTCGGGTGTTCCGCAAGGCTGCTGACGCCGCCTGCATGAATACCACCACCTTCAGAACGGGCAACGTTGCCATCGGATTATTCCGCATCTCCTTGTCAGACAATGCTGTGGAAACCGGCGGATACTTTGACGATGGTGCTTACCTCAACCTGAGTTCCGATAAAGTGTTCCGGCTGAAACCAGCCACCACCTATCAAGTAAAAGTCAAGACCGGGCCTTACAATAATGAGTTTTTCAGGCTGTTCATTGATTACAACAACAACGGCCGTTTTGAAGCATGGCGGGGCGAAGCTGTGGTTAACGGCGCTTCTGTGCGTGGTGAAAGAACTTTGTCGTTTACCACGCCTGCTAGTTTGCAGAAAAACACTGGTTTGCGCATGCGTGCCATGTCTGATTTCAATGCGTTGGACACCAATGCCTGCCGTTTGCTGGCGTATGGACAGGGTGAAGATTTCTCGGCGGTGTACGATCAGCCGGTTCCCGATTTCCTGGCCAGCAGTGAGCGTATTTGCAAGTTTCAACCCGTATGGTTCCGCGACACTTCTGATGGCATGGTATCAGACCATCAATGGGATTTTGGTGCCGGTGCCATTCCTGCCAAAGCCTTCGGCAAAGGCCCACACAGGGTTTATTATACCACACCTGGTATGAAAACGGTGAAGCTGTTCATCAACGGCAATGATTCGCTGGTGCGCAATGCCTGGCTGGAAGTAAAAAGAAGACCGCAATCGGTGCTTCAGGCCCTGACATTCAATCCACTTTGTGAACTTTCTGCATTGCGCTTGCTGGCCAGCGACAGCTTGCGCATGCCCGGAACCGCATGGGCCTGGTTCAAAGACGGGGTGCAAATTGCGGGTGAAAAAGATTCCCTCTTCCTCAGAAACAATCCAACCTTGAAAGACAGCGGTATCACGCCGTGCTGACGCTGAATGGCTGCAGTGATACCACCAATTCCATTCGTCAGGTGATGCACGCAAAGCCACAGGCTTCCTTCAGCATCAACCAAAACAACCAGTGCCGCAATGTGAATCGCTTTGTGTTAAACGGAACATCCGGCATCAGCATGGGAAGCATTACCGCTTACTTATGGCGTTTTGGCGATACCAGCAGTGCCAACACCGTGAATACCATTAAAACCTACCAATATGCTGGGACTCGGAAAATCTGGTACCGTGTGGAATCAAATTTTGGCTGTCAAGACAGTGTGTTCAAGGATGTTACCATCCACCCCGATGTTCGGGCAGCCTTCACTGTAAATAAGGCGGAACAGTGTTTCAGCGCGCATCAGTTTGTGTTCAAAAATTCCAGTAGTGTTCCCGCCGGAGGGTTGAGTTATTTATGGAGTTTCGGAGATGGAAACAACAGCGCCATGCCCAGTCCGGTGAAAACATATACCTCCGATGGCGTGTACCGCGTATTGCTCCAGGCCACCAGTTCCTTGGGTTGTAAGGATACGTTTTCATTGCCGGTTTCGGTGTTTCCTCAGCCGAACGCAGTATTCTCCCTTCCGTCGAGTGCTCAGTGCATGAATGGACATGAATTCAGGCCCCAAAGTGCTTCATCGGTAAGCAGCGGAAGGATTACCCATTTTTGGTTCAGCGGCGATGGCCGCAGCGATACGCTCATCGCACCAGGTATCAGATATGCAGCCCCGGGAAGCTACAACCTGAAGCTGCGTGTAACATCCAACAATGCTTGTTCCGATTCTGCACAGCGCTTGGTTCAGGTGTATCATTCGCCCATTGCAGGGTTTACTGTTTCCAAGAACAATGCCTGTGAAGGCGATAGCCTGAACTTCACGAGCAGCAGCAGCATCGCTTCCGGAACACTCAGCCTGCTTTGGAACATCGACGGCAAGTTGCTCAGCGGAAGTCCGGTACAAAATTCATGGAGCAAGTTTGGTGTTAAACCTGTGGTCCTTATTGCCCGTTCAGAGCAGAGCTGCGACGATACATTCACCATGAACTACAAAGTGCACGCATTGCCCGTAGCCGGATTTTCCATAGCTCCACAGCCGGGTTGTGCGGTAAATACACTGTTTGCCTTCACATCTGCTGCTTCAAGTCCCGACAATCTGCCGTACAGCATCAATTGGGATTTCGGCGATGGAGGTGTTTCCGGCGGAAGCAGTGTTTCTTACCGGTACGGCAAGGCAGGCAGCTACAACGTCAAACAGACGGTAGCCACTCAATATTGTCAGCGTCAGCTTGTGAAACCCATGCTGGTACTTCCAGAGGTTTCGGCCGACTTTGTAACCCAAAATCTGAACAGAGAACGTGTGCAATTTGCCGCCTTGGATACCCT
>JBEDND010000175.1:0-5733 GCA_041170785.1 Bacteroidota bacterium
CATTGCATCTTCATGTCCAACGGGGCGCCCCACATCTCCATCCTCCTACCCTACCGCAATGCGGCGCCCTGGCTGCAGGAATGCCTGGAATCCATTGCCGCGCAAAGCCTGGGCAACTTCGAGGTGATGATGGTGAACGACGGCTCTGTGGATGAATCGAGGAATATTGCGCTTGTCTTTGCAGCTGCCGATGCCCGGTTTTTAGCGGTGGACAATCCCGGATCCGGACTGGTGGCCGCCAACCGCTTCGGCCTCAACCTGGCAAGCGGAACTTTCATCACCCGCATGGATGCCGACGACCTCATGCCCGCGCAAAAACTGGAATGGCTGGCCGCTCCGCTGCTGCAAAAGGGCCGTGGATTTCTGAGTACCGGCAAAGTGCAGTTTTTTCCGGAAGAAGCTGTGGGCATCGGCACCCGCTATTATGCAGATTGGCTGAACGAACGCTGCGACAAGCAGGACCACTGGGACTGGATCTGGCGGGAATGTGTGGTGCCCAGCCCCTGCTGGATGGCGTATCGGGAAGATCTAATGAACATTCGTGCTTTCGAATACGACATCTACCCGGATGATTACGAGCTGATGTTCCGCTTTTACCGGGCCGGATTCAGCGTGCTGCCCGTGAACGAACTTTGTCACCTTTGGCGGCAGCACCCCAGGCGCATGTCGCACGGGCACGAGGGATTTAAAACCGAAGCGTTTATGCGCCTGAAGGTGGATATGCTGCAGCAGTGTTTTGATCTTTCCACCCATAAACTCTGTATTTTGGGACATGGGAAGAAGGGCAAAATGCTCACTGAGCTTCTTCCAGCAGGACGATCGTTTCAATGGTTCAGCGAAAGACCTCAGGGTGCAGGCAACGTAATCAGGGGACAAAGCATCTATGGTTTGGAACAGTTGAAATACAGTGATGATATCTTGCTTATTTCAACTTTATCTACTTATGAAAATCACGACAAATTATATCAATCTCTTATGGAACAAGGTTTTGCATGGAACAAGACCTTATTGCGTTGGTGTTGAACAACGGGTAATGTCATATTTTTGTCAGAGGGGAATCTTATGAAAAGACTTTACCGCAGCATTTTTGCCTTCGCAAACCTGTTCAGCGTTTTAGGTACAAATACCATACTGCAAGCGCAAGGCTTGCCGATACGGCTGAAAAGTGAAACCGTTTACCTTGACGCTGAAACACGCGTTCCGGTTATTTCAGGAACAGATGACGCGCTCATGCTTTTGCAGTTCAGTGACATGCCTGCCAAGGATGTGAGAAGCGAACTGAGCTTGGCGGGGATTGAATTGCTTCAATACATCCCTGAACTAAGCTGGTACGCTTCGGTGAAACCCATAGCTTCCGGCAAAGACCTCAAGGATTTTGGCGTTTGGGCCATCAGTACCATCAAGCCTTCCTGGAAGTCTGAACTGAACTTAGAAAAGGACTCCTTGCCGTCATGGACGGAAGTGGGCACAGACCGCTGGCAGTTGCGTGTTTTTTATCCTGCTGGATTTGCTTCCGAAGTGATCAACAAAGCGCTGCTAGTCAATGGATTGCAGATTGTGGAACACGCCGAACAATTTCACTATTTCGAAGTTGCCGGGAACCGCACCGCATTAAGCCGTTTGGCTGAAATCAACGGCATCTACTGGATTGAACCAACATCGCCTCCGCTGGAAATGCACAATTATCCCGGCAGGGTAAACCACCGTGCCTTCACCCTGAACATGCCCAAGCCCAAAGGGCGCGACCTGCTGGGCCAGGGAATTGTCATTGGCGAATGGGACGGTGCCGGAGCCGGTTTGCATGTGGATTACAACGACCGAATGATTCGGAAAGAGGCATTTGTAGCTGGTGCCAATGGAAACCATGCTACGCACGTGGCCGGAACCATGATCAGCGGTGGCGTGATTGACCCGTTCGCTCAGGGCATGGCCCCGAAAGCACGTGTATTCAGTTGGGATTTTGCAGGAAATATCCCTGCGGAAATGGATACTGCAACGCGGCGCGACAGCATCGTGATGACCAATAATTCCTACAGTTACGGATCAGATCCCTGCCCTACCCGCGGCACCTACGACGGTATCAGCCGGGCATTGGATGTGCTGGTGAACAAATATCCCTACCTGAGCCATCAGTTCAGCTCCGGGAACTCGCGCTCTAGCAACTGTGCTACCGGTGGTTACCGCACCATCAACGGCGGATTTCAGGCGGCGAAAAACAACATCACCGTAGGCGCGCTCACAGCCACAGACGGCAACAGCAGCTTCCACAGCTACGGCCCTATGCGCGACGGAAGGATGAAACCTGAAATCTGTGCGCAGGGCGTGAGTGTGTATTCAACGATGCCAAACAACACGTACCAGGGCGGCTGGAACGGAACTTCGATGTCTTGTCCCGGTGCAACAGGAACCATCGCTTTGCTGCACGAACGATTCAAACAGGTGAACAGCAACAAGATGCCCTGGGCACATACCCTGAAAGCCATTGTATGCAATACCTGCGACGAAATTGGGAATGTAGGACCGGATTATGCCTTTGGCTTTGGACGCATCAATGGCATTACCGCGGCTGAAGTAATCGAACAAGGGCTGTGGAAGTCGGACAGCATCTCCCACGGGAACTTATGGACAGATACCGTGTACGTGGCACCCGGCACATCCCGCTTTAAGGTGATGCTTGTTTGGGATGATCCTGAAGCCGCAGCCAGCGCTGCACCTTCTCTGGTCAACGATTTGGATCTGGAAATTACAGATTCTCTGGGACAGGTTTACCTGCCTTGGACCCTGAACCCCGCATGTCATACCTGCCTTGCCGTGCGCAAACGCGACAGCCTGAACAATGCCGAACAGTGTTACGTGGACAATCCACCATCGGGGAAATGGGTGATACGCGTGAAAGGCACCAAGGTTACCGGCACTAATGAAGCCTTCACCGTAAGCCATCTGGGCATCAAACCATTCATCAGGGTTACTTACCCAAACGGCTTGGAATCATTCGTACCGCCCACCACAACGGCTGCCCAAACCATCGCCTGGGATGCGTTTGGCGTGAGTGGAACCTACACCATTGAATACAGCGCCGACAGCGGCAGCACCTGGAATACAATCACCACCGGCCTGGCCAATACCAATCGGTACTTCACCTGGAACAACGCGCCGGCAGGCCTGAATACGCGCAAAGCACTCATTCGCATACGCACTGCCGCACTCAGCGACATCAGCGATACCACCTTCCACATTTACTCCTTGGCCAATACACCACAGGCCGTAACCTGCAGCAAGCAAATCCACCTATACTGGCGCAGCACTCCCGGTGCGGCTGCTTATCAGGTATTGCAGAGCAAAAACAGCCTGATGGAGCAAATCGCTTACACCACAGACACGTTCTTCACCGTTACCGGACTGAACAACGGAACGGCTTACTGGTTCTCGTTGCAGGCTGTTGGAACCAATGGCGCCATCGGGCCACGAACACGGGGTGTTTCATTTACGCCAACAGTGAATCCCTTGCCGCCAACAGTGATTACAGAACCTCTTTCAAAAACCGTTTGCGCAGGAAGTACGATGAGCATCTTCAGCCGTGCCACGGGAACAGCTACCTTTAACAGACAATGGCAATACAGCAGTGATTCGGGAAAAACCTGGACCAACCTGCCCGGTAAAATCGGCGACACGCTGAGCATCAGTAATTTCCCCTGGACGAATAAAAACTACCTGTACCGCAACCGCTACCAGAATGTATGCAGGAATTTCGTGTTCAGCGCCCCTGCGAAGATTGATGTGGATACGCCCGTGGTGTTCACCAATACCCTTGCAGATGCCTGGAAATGTGAAGGCGATTCGGTGGAATGGTCCATGACTTATACCGCCGCGAAGAAACCCTTCCTGCAATGGCAACGAAGCACGGACAATGGCGCCAACTGGACAGACCTGAACGACGACACGCTGAATACCCTCAAGTTATTCAATGTAGCTTTCCCCATGAACAAGTACCGTTATCGGATGCTGGCCAGCAACTCCTGTGAAACAAGGAAACCAGCTCCGCCCGCGGTTTTGAATGTTCGGGCTCCTTTGCGTCTGTTGCTTCCGCCGGATACCACCATCTGTTTCGGCGCTTCCATCAACCTGATTGCCGCCGGCACCGGTGGCGACAGCACCCGCTACATCTTCAACTGGCAAGGCTTCCCCAGCGGGAATACCATTCCGGTGCAGCCTGCAACTAATACCGTTTATCGGATCAACCTGGACGACCAATGCACCAACTACGACGTCAACGACAGCGTAGTGGTTCAGGTGCGCGCCCCGCTTTCATTAACAGTAAGCAAAGACACCACAATATGTAACGGCAGAACGGTACGCCTCAACGCGCTGATGACCGGTGGGCGAACCAATACTTATCAATACCTCTGGACACCGGGGAATTTCACCACCGCTTCCATCAACGTTACGCCCTTAGACACCACCCTTTACCGCGTGCGTGTACTCGACGGATGTACGCCCGATTCTGCCGTGGGCAGCGTGTTGGTTCGCGTGTTGAAACCATTGGATCTGACCCTCTCCCGCGACACCATCTTATGCCAGGGAAGAGGAACCTGGCTGAATGCCACAACAAAAGGCGGTCAAACAAGCGGGCATACCGTTCGTTGGAACCAAAGCCTTGGCAACGGCCTGACCAAATGGATTCAGCCTGCAAGCACCACCACGTACACGGCCATCCTCAGCGACGCTTGTTCGGTAAAGGAAGATACTGCGCAAGTAACAGTGCAGATGCGCCAGCCATTGTCCCTAAAACTCAACAATGACACCACCATCTGTTCGGGTACCGAGGCCAATCTGAATGCCACTTCCGGTGGAGGTTTGAGCAGTGCACACCTCATCCAATGGGATCAGGGTTTGCCCAACGGTGCCACTCATCAGGTGCAACCCGCCAACACAACTACCTACAGGGCCATATTGTCGGATGGCTGTACGGTAAAGAACGATACCCAAGAAGTATCAGTGACTGTGCGACCGGCGCTGGATGTACGATTGGGTAATGATACCACCCTCTGCTACGGCAACAGCCTGACCATGAATGCGCTGAGCAATGGCGGCACAGGAACCTACACTTATCGCTGGGAAAACAAAGCCAATCCGAGTGTTTCACTGGGAAGCGGAAACAGCCTGAACGCAAGCCCATTGTTGAATACCACTTATCGGGTCATCTTGTCAGACGGATGTTCGGCTAAAAATGACACTGATGAACTCATCATCACCGTATTACCCAACCTGAAGCTCGTTACGAGTCCGGATACCGCCATCTGCTTTGGAAATTCGGGCCTGTTGCGCAGCAGCGTGGGCGGCGGAAAGGGCGGCTATACCTTCACGTGGACGGATTTATCCACGAACCTCAACGCAGGCAGCACGGCGCAAATCAGCGTTAACCCGGTTTCATCCAGGAAATACAGGATCGCCGTAAGCGATGGATGCACCGCCAATCCTCCCTCCGCAGAAGTACAGGTAATGGTGGAAGCTTTGCCTACTGCCGCGATGTTGTGGTCAGACACCACAGCCTGCGCGCCGGAGGCTTTCCAATTGCGCAACAACAGCATGGGTGTTCGCTTTACCCTGAATGGCAGGCGCTACAGCGGCGCCGATACCAGCATCCGCCTGAATCCGGGCATCAGTGTCCTGAAGTTGAAATCCTTTAATGTGCTGGGTTGTGCCGACAGCGCTTCGCAATCATTGGAAGTGTAT
>JBEDND010000176.1:0-2949 GCA_041170785.1 Bacteroidota bacterium
TATAAAATATGGAAACGTTTATGTGGCTAGTAAATATTTGACTAATTACAAGTATTCCGGTATAAACTTTGGATTACAATACCTCTTATGAAAAAATATCTAACAGTGCTTCTTATTTGCGGATGGTGTACAACTTTGACGGCCCAGGCTATAAATATAGGTCTTCAGATGACTCAAAGCCATTTTGTGGTGCCTCAATGGCCCTTTTATTATCGCGGCTACCAAAGCGAACCATCATTGAGTCTTTCCCTCGGATTTAATATAAGCCGTTTTTCTGCGAATGTAGATATGTCCAGGCAGGTAAATACGCTTACGGAGAATTATTTGCTTAATAACCTCAGTCCATGGGAAATACAAAATGAGAGGAAAGTACGCACGCAGAATTATCTTTCAATAGGTTTGGGTTATAAACTATTGGATAAGAACTGGTTGAATATTTATTATTTGACCGGATTACAGATGCATACAAGCCTTAAAACTTATTACTGGCGTCAGGCGGCCAATAAGAGCACAAGGGAGTTTAATTTCAACGATGATCAACTCAATACGAATTACTGCCTGAAACATGAAATTAGGCTGAATAAGAGCATTTGGAAAGGTCTGATTTTTGACGCACGCATGGGAGTATTAACCAATGTTATACCTTATGACGAGCTTGATGAATTGAATATTATTGTTCTTGATTACCGCTGGGCTTACAGCTATTCTGCAGGATTAACTTATCAAATAGGACTGAAGGAACATATGAAAAAAACCTAATGATAGATGCGCGTTCTAAAGTTTACGTGTAAAATTCTTTACGTGCCGGTTAATAGTTTGGGTTTACTTTGTCGGCCCTACCCAAACACCGCCGAGCCAATCCGCACCATCGTGCTGCCGTGCTGCACGGCGATATGGTAGTCAGAGCTCATGCCGATGGACAATTCCCGGAAGCCGGGGTTATTGCGGAAGGGGCCGGACCGGAGCATGTCGAACAGGTTTTTAACGCGGCCAAACTCTTCGTGGATGCGCGTTTCGTCTGGCGTATTGCTCGCCATGGCCATCAGTCCGCAGAGCGCCACGCCGGGATAATCCTCCGCCTGGTATGACTGACAAAATTCCTGGAGTTCTGCCTCGCTGAAGCCGAATTTGGTTTCTTCCACAGCCACATGCACCTGCAACAAACAGGGAATGTTGCGCCCGTGTTTCTCGGCCTGCCGGCTGATTTCCCGCAGCAACTCCGCGCTGTCCACCGCATGGATCATGGCAATAAAGGGCGCGATGTACTTCACCTTGTTCCGCTGCAGGTGGCCGATCAGGTGCCATTCGATGTCGTCCGGAAGCTGTTCCCGCCGTTCCAGCAAAGCCTGCACCCTGTTTTCGGCAAACACCCGCTGTTCAGCCTCGTACACCGCCATGATTTCCTCAATGGTCCTGTATTTCGAAACCACCACCAGGCGACAGGCGCCGCCCAGTTCGCTTTGGATGCGTTTGAGGTTTTCGCTGATGCCTTTCATAACTTTGCAAAGATGATGCTCCGGCCTGTGGTTTTATTCAGCCTCTTCACGCTTTTTGCCTGCAATTTGGGCGGGCGCAAGGTTTTGCCCCAGGAAAAAATGGTGGAATTGCTCACCGACATCGCCATCGTGGAGGCGGGCAACGGCCTCGATTCCAACATCGCATCCTACAAACCCTCGCAGTGGAAAGGCGATTACGCCTTCGTGTTCCGCAAATACGGCGCCGACGACAGCCTCTTCCGCAGCAGCTACCGCTACTATTTCAACCGCCCGGAACAATTCTCCAAAATCATGGAACAGGTGATCACCAACCTCCAAAGCCGGGAAGCCAACCAAGTAAAAGCCAAGCCTTGATTTTTCCCGAAGACCTGGAACGCAAGCTTGGATTTGACCGGATCCGTGCCATACTGGTTGATTGCTGCACCTCCCTGCACAGTGCTGATTTGGCCCGGGAAACTGCGCTATCCTTTGCTCAGGAAGAACTCGAGGCACATTTTCATTTGCTGGGTGAATTTTTTGAACTGGGGAAAAGACATCCGTCCTGGCCGGCGCCCCGCTCCATGCCTGACGTGCGGGCACTCTGTCATTACCTGTCCATCCCCGGTTCTTGTCCGGAGGAAGAACAGCTTCACGAGTTGCGCATGCACCTCCTCCAAGCCGACAAGCTGCGCGTTTTTCTGGAGAAGCATCAAGTTTATTACCCGCTGCTCCATAAAGCCTGCGGCGTGTTGATGCCCGCAAAGGAACCGCTGGCGCATATCCAGGCTGTATTGTATCCCCACGGTGTGCTGCGCGAAAATGCCAGTGCCCTCTATGGAAAACTCGGCAAGCAAGTCGCTGAGCTGGAACAGGAAGTGCGCCGCATCACCCTGGGCGTGTTCCAGTGGGCGAAGAACGAAGGACTCACTGCCGAAACGGAAATCACCGTCCGCGAAGAGCGCTTGGTGATTCCCCTGCTGGCAGAGCATAAAAAACGGGTGGACGGTCTGGTACACGACATCTCCGCCCGGGGGCGCATCCTCTATGTAGAACCTGCCGCCGCTTTTGAAGCCAACAACAGACTTAAGCAAGTATATCTGGATCGCCGGCGCGAGAAGGAACGCATCCTGCGTGAAACGGCAGACAAGGTACGGCCCTTTCTTCCAGGTGTGGAAGAGATTGCCTTGCTGCACGCCCGACTGGATGTATTGTCGGCCCACGAAGCCCTGGCCGGGAAACTACATGCCGGCATTCCGCAGTTCACCACACAGCCGGTGCTGAAGTTGGCAGAAGCCAGGCATCCACTGCTGATGCTTCGCTCCGAAAAACCGCTGGAACAGGTAGTTCCCGTAGATGTTTTCCTGGATGAAAAAAGCCGCATGCTCATCATCTCCGGTCCGAATGCCGGCGGGAAATCCATTGCCCTGAAAACCATCATGCTCTTGCAGTATATGGTGCAGTGCGGCCTGCCCGT
>JBEDND010000177.1:0-3044 GCA_041170785.1 Bacteroidota bacterium
GTATTCGCACAAGCCATTTCCCTCAGGGCCCAGGAAGCCCCGTCGAATGAAGAAAGAGCGCGGGCAGATGCGTTTATCCTGCGCCTGATTTCTACCCTGGATAACGCACAGGATATCAGAAGATTTGGAGCAACGCGCGACAGCCTGATCCAAACCCTCAACGATATCAATGCCTTTGTTCAGAGTAAAAATGTGCAGGAACGCCACTACATCAACCTCAAGGCTGCTTATGGCGAAGCCCTCAACCTGTACAACAACAACCTGAACCAACTGCGCAATTCCCTGAGCAGCCTGACCCGCAATGCGGCCAATGCCCAGAACATGCGCCGGGCTATTATGGATTGGGTAAACAATCTAAACCCATCCTATACCGAACCCTTCAGACAAATCAATGACATCAGAACTAACCGGATGTTGCCGCTTCTGGACTCCGTAAGGAAAGATGCCGGCGTGAAAGCGCTGCCGCTGATTCCCATGCTTATCAATGGCCTGATCCAATATGGGCCGGAAGTGATGCGCTTGTTCAGAGAGTTTGATGGCGACAGGCGCAATTTTTCCGTTCGAATCTTGCGCTATGTCGTGGACCGGATGGCAGACCGCTGGTTTGTACAGCTCACTAAAAAACTTGAACTGCCCTTGTGGGATGAAAAGGTTGCGGCATTTCAGGGCTTTGTGCCGCTGCTGCCCCCGAATCGTCCTTCAGAAAACCGTGTAATCCCGCCTCCTCCCGCACCGCCTGTGAATGAGGCCATTGTGTTGGTAGATCGCGATTACGGCGACAATGGAAGCATACCCGGACCTGACGGCACACCAGCCATCGTATTCGAGAATGGCCGAATGGCGGTATCTCCTCTCAATTTCAGGCAGGGTAACTTCCCCTGGCAGGCAGCTTACAGCATCAATACTAGCCTGCAACTGGTTCCTTATGAGCGAAGCGGCAACTGGCTGCCCGAATGTCATGCATTCATCTGGAACGGAACAGGCAATACAGGTACTTCGGGTATTTCCAGAGGCAATTACCTGACCGTGCTGAATACGCGTACCGGTTATCTGCTTTCCTATGGCTCCTTCAGTCAGGCGATGGCGACTGGAACCAATGGACAGCCACAACTCAGAAGAACATTTACGCAAATCGGTTCCATGTCGCTTCCGGGATTTGACCCCTCTGTAATGCAAAACGTGGTCATCAATTGTCAAAATGGAATCAGCAGCATTAAATTAGGCAATTACAATGAAGTCAGAATGAACCATGAAAATCTTCCTGCATCGGCTGGAGATATTGCTTACGGTTTTTACAATGGTACCAACACCTTTGCCACCGCCGCTGCACAGAGGCAGCGCAGAACCCTGTTGGTGGACCATCTGAACATCAGCACAGCAGGTACCGAAAGCGCCAGGGATATAAGTCTTGCAGGGGCAAACAGAACCCGTTACCATGTGGTGTGTGTGGGTATTTCCGATTATGCCGATAATTCACTCGATTTGAATTACGCCGTGAAAGATGCCCGTGCCATGAATGCCCTTTTTGATTTTTACAATAAAGCAGATGTACAAACTTATCTGGTAACCGACCGGGCCGCCACACACAACGGAATTCTGGACACGCTAAGAAAAGCATTAAACAATGCCAGACCTCAGGATGTGCTCTTGTTCTTTTATTCAGGCCACGGGGAAGAAGGAGGGCTCATTCCTCATGATTACCGCCGCGGCGTTCCTTCTTCTGCGCTGAGTTATACGGAAATCATGAACGTGCTTGGCCAAAAGCGGCTCAAAATCAAAGGACTGATTCTGGATGCCTGCCACAGCGGCAGCGCGGCCTCATCCATGCTGAATGCCGGGAATGCCTCTAAAGATCTGGGGCGCTTTGATCAGATGAACCAGGTGGTGAACACGCTGCGCGACGGTCAGGTATTTGGTTTGTGTTCCAGCACTTCCAGTCAGGTGAGTTATGAATCCAGAAGCCTTGAACACGGCGTTTTCACCTATTACGTGCTCAGTGCATTGAGACAAGGGGATTTTGATCGTTCCGGAATTGTATCGCTGGGAGAATTAAACTGGTTCCTCAAAAACACCATGAACCGCAGCGAAAGGCAGAGTTATCAGCTCACCGGAAACATTCAGTTTCGCATGCCACTGATGGCCCAGTAAAAGAAATAGCTTCATCATCGCCAATGAATTTACCTGGACATCTATTTTTACCCGCCGGAACCCTGCTGCACGGCCGCTACCAAATTGAAAGCAAACTTGGCAGCGGCGGCTTTGGTATCACGTACATGGCAGAGGATACCAAGCTGTCCCGCCTTGTATGTGTAAAGGAGCTTTTTATCAGCAGTCATTGCACACGGGGCACGGGCAACACAGTACAATCGCATGGCCTCAAAGATTTGAAGTTTTCCGACTTTCGGGAACGCTTTATGAATGAAGCCAGGCGCCTGGCCAGGTTCCGGCATCCGGGTATTGTGTCTGTGCAGGACGTGTTCCAGGAAAACGGCACTGCCTATTACTGCATGGAGTTTATTGAAGGCGAAAGCTTGCAGCAATACATCGAAAGGGAAGGTAAACTGTCGGTAGATAAGTCGCTGGCCATCATGGATAAACTGCTTGATGCGGTGGAAGTGCTGCACCAGGCCAATCCGCCTTTGCTGCACCGCGACATCAAGCCGGCCAATATCATGCTGCGCAGCGACGGCAACCCTGTGTTGATTGATTTTGGTACAGCCCGGGAATACGACAATGAGGTGAGTCGTTTGCAATCGAGGATATACACCGATGGTTATTCTCCAAGGGAACTGATGAGCGAATTGGGTAAAGACGGCCCATTTACGGACGTGTACAGTCTGGGTGCCACCCTGTACGCCATGTTGACCGGGAAGAAACCCATTTCGGCAATTGACAGACAAGATCATCCACTGCCCTCACCCTCCAACCTGAATCCGGCGGTATCCGAACCCTTAGCTGCTGTTTTACTCAAAGCCATGGAGCTAAAAGCCTCAGACCGTTATCAGTCTGTCGGCGAACTCCGCGAGGCCATGAAATTGGCGGAG
>JBEDND010000178.1:0-5279 GCA_041170785.1 Bacteroidota bacterium
GTGCCTCTACCGGCAGACCCATATCGCCGAAGGTGCTAAGGGCCACCAATTCTACCTGTTTTAATGCTGCGGCCCTTGCGGCAAGCGCCCGGGTAAGGGAAAGCGGCGTGGCCGCGCTGCCCTGAATAAATACCCTGTCGCCACTTTTTACAGTGCTGATGGCCTCTGCTGCAGTTAGATATGCCGGTTTCACCCCTGCAAAATAGACAGAAGCATGCGTTCGGGGGGAACGATTTTCACCGGTAACCTTTGGATCGCAGTATTATTCGGCTGCAAAGTAAAAATCATCGGCATCTTTCAGGAACGGCAACTGACGGCGATACAGCTTCAGCGCGTCGAGATCCAGCGTCGCTTGGAGTATGGCCTCTTCCCCATCCTGAGCCCGGCATAAGGTTGTTCCTGCATAATCGTACAGTGCTGTATGACCGCTGTGAGCCACACCATTCCCATCATCACCCACGCGGTTCACGCCGGCCACAAAGTACTGATTTTCTACGGCGCGGGCCGGCAACAGAATATCCCAATGCGCAATACGAGTATCCGGCCAGTTGGCAGTAAACAGCGCAAGTTGTGCGTTGTTCCGGTTGCGGCACCAGGCCGGAAACCGCAGGTCGTAGCACACGTACAACGCGATGCGCCAGCCGCGCCATTCCACAATAGTCTGACTGTTTCCGGATTGGTAGTGCTTGTGTTCACTGCCCAAACTGAACAGGTGTTTTTTATCGTAATACTGAAACTTGCCATCGGGAAACACAAACAGGAAGCGGTTGACAAAGCCATCTTCATGCCGCATCATCAGCGAACCCGCCACGGCAGCATCCAGTTTGGCCGCCCAATTTTTCATGCGCTGCACTTCAGCACCGTCCATGCTTGCAGCAAGCTGTACCGCTTGCATGGAAAAACCGGTGCTGAACATTTCCGGCAACACATAAAGATCGGCACCAGGATGGCCCAAAAGCAGTGTTTCTGCATGATTCAGGTTGCGTTCCGGCTGCTCCCAGTGCAGATTCATTTGCACCAAAGCCAATTGAAGCTTGTTCATGTGCGATCGGAAATGGCCTGTAACAACGCTGCAGCCTGTTCCAAAGTAGCATCTTCCTTGGCAAAACAAAACCGGAGCAGGTGGTGGTCGGATTTGTCGCGGTAGAACACCGAAACGGGGATGGAAGCTATTTTATGTTCACGAATCCAGGTGCGGGCAATTTCCGTGTCCGGCTCCCGGCTGATTTTCTCATAGCCCAACAACTGGAAATAGGTTCCCTCACATGGATAAAGTTTGAATCGGGTTCCCTTCAAAAGGCTGCGGAAATAATCGCGCTTTTGCTGGTAAAACTGCGGCAATTTGAGGTAATCATCCACTTCATCCAGATAATCGGCAAGGGCATATTGAATGGGTGTATTGGCGGCAAAGGCCATGTATTGGTAAATTTTCCGGAATTCCTGGGTCAGGTTCTCCGGAGCCAGCACAAAGCCCATCTTCCAGCCGGTATTGTGGTAGGTTTTTCCGAAAGAACCTACAATGAAACTGCGTGCAGCCAGCTTCGGAAATCGGGCCACGCTTTGATGTTCCAATCCATCGAAGATGATGTGTTCGTACACTTCATCGCTGAGGATGACGATATCGGTATTCTCCACCAGTTTTTCGAGTTTGAGCATGTCGGCGGCACTCAATACGGCACCTGTTGGGTTATGCGGACTGTTGATGATGATGAGCCGTGTGCGGAAGTTGATCCGGTTTTTCACCTCATTCCAGTCCACCGAAAAATCATGGGGATTGAGTTTTACAAATACCGGCTTTCCCCCGTTCATTTCCACGGCCGGAGCATAGGAATCATAAGCCGGTTCGATGATGATGACTTCATCGTTTTCCCGCACCACAGCGCTGATGGCTGCATATAAACCGATGGTTGCTCCCGGCACAATGGTGATTTCCACCTCCGGGTCGTACGATGCCGAATACATCCGGGAAACTTTTTCCGACAGTTTTTGCCGCAGGGCAAGCACACCGGGCATGGGCGCATATTGGTTCAGGCCCTGCGTCATGTAGTGGTTCACCAGGCTGATGAGCTTTGGGGAACAGGAGAAATCAGGAAATCCCTGAGCCATGTTCAGCGCCTGGTATTCACGGGCCATGGCCGACATCACCGTAAAGATGGTTGTTCCGGCCAAGGGCAACTTGGTAGGAAGGTTTCCCTGAAATTGCATCATTCAAAAATAAACAGCTTCCGCAGCATTTTGTCCGGTTCAGCCCAACAGTTCCTCATCGCGAACCAGCATCAGGATGGCATTCTGAGGAACGATGGCATATTGTTCTTTGTTGAACTCCACTTCCCAGGCATTCTTTTGAAGGAATACGGCCAAATCGCCTTCCACAGGCTGCAGCGGCAAATACTGCACCTCCTGATGTCGTGGTTTCCAGGATTCTTCCGGATCCATCAGTGCCGGAATGGGATATCCCGGTCCAACCTTTACCACATAACCGGAAATGATGGGTTCCTGAGCAACCACTCCCGGCGGTAAAAATAATCCACTTCCCGTTTTCTCCCTAGGCGCCAGAGGCTTGATCAGGATTCGGTCGCCAACCAATATGATCTTCTTGAGCGCGTCTGCATCTAGTTCCAGTGACATCATCGCAAAAATAATGGCTGGAAACACAGGCGTGTAATATGCTGCAGAAAGCGCTTAATTTTGTGGGCTATTTCCCATGATTTACCGATTTAAAGTCTGGTTTGAAGAAGATGAAGACATTGTCCGCTGGATTGATGTGCAGTCTTCCAACACCTTCCTGGATTTCCACAACAGCATCCTGGAATCTATTGGCTTCGACAAAAAAGAGCCCGCCTCATTCTACATGAGCGACGACAACTGGAAGAAGCGTCTGGAAGTAACGTTGGTAGACATGGGTATGGAAGAAAGTGATCAGGCAGAACCCAAGCCTTTGATGAAGGATGCGCGCATGCGCGATTACGTGAACGATCCGCATCAGCGCTTCGTGTACGTGTACGACTTCATTCAGATGTGGACTTTATACTGCGAGCTTACCCAAATTCTGGAAGACGAAAAAGGGAAAACCTATCCCAGCCTGTTTCGTTCACTGGGGAAAGCACCCAGACAGCACGAAGGTGCCAGCCGCTTCAAAATTGTAGATGATGCAGAGTTTGAAGAACTCGCTGCGCGCATGATTGCAGGCCGCAAAGGCGATGGCCCTGCTGCCGAGGAAGAATTGCTCGTAGATGATGAAGACGACGACGATGATGACGACCTTGGATTTGGCGACAGTGACGAATACGACGAAGGCGAACTGGGCGGCGGCTTCCACGAGGAAGAAGAGCGCTGATCCCCATGGCTGAACGGCCCACGCTGTTGCTGATTGCCGGTCCCACTGCCGGAGGAAAAACAGCCCTGGCTGTTGCATTGTCAGAACAACTGAGTGGTGTTCCTATTATTTCCGCAGATTCGCGACAATTTTATCAGGAGCTCAACATCGGTGTTTCCCGTCCATCTCCGGAAGAATTATCCAGAGCCCATCATTTTTTCATTGCCGACCGTTCGGTAACAAAGCCGCTCAACGCGGGAAGTTTTGCTGCGGAAGCAGGTAAATTGCTCACGGAGCTGTTTCAGAAACATCCGGTAGTCATTGCCGTTGGCGGAAGTGGTTTGTACATCCGCGCACTTACGGAAGGATTCGACGCATTGCCGGAAATCCCCGAAGCCTTACAGGAAACCATTCGGCATTTGGAGCCGCAGGATCAATTGGAACTGCTGTTGCGGCGGGATCCGGAAGCTGTTGCACACGTGGCCACCGACAATCCGCGCAGGGTTCAAAGAGCATTGGAACTGGTTCTGGCAACAGGAATGCGCTTGTCGGAACTTCGGCGGGGCGTTCAACAAGAAAACAACTTTCAGATTTTAGGCTTTGGCATCGATCCGGGTCGGGAAAGATTATACCAGCAAATTGAACAAAGAACCGAGCAAATGATCAAAGATGGATTGAAAGAAGAAGCAGCTGCGGTGAAACATCTGGCACATTTGCCCGCACTTCAAACCGTTGGTTATAAAGAGATGTTTGCGCACCTTGACGGCAACAACGATCTGCACACCACACAAAACCTGATTGCCATGAATACCCGCCGCTATGCGAAACGCCAATATACCTGGTTCCGAAATCAGATGGAATTGGAATGGCTGAATCCCGGCGATTTAAATGCCGCTACCGGCTTAATTTTGAAACGTTTATCACAACCCTATGGAATTTGAAATAAGTACACAAATCCTCCTCGGATTACTCACCCTAACCATCCTGGAAGTCATTCTGGGCATCGACAACGTCATTTTTATTTCCATCCTTGCGGGGAAATTACCCAAGGAACACCAAGCCGCCACCCGCCGAAATGGTCTGATTATCGGCATGGTGGTGCGTGTCATTATGCTGTTGGGTATTTCGGTAATTCTGGCTTTGCAAAAACCATTGCTGCAGTTATGGAACTACTCATTTACCGGAAAGGACTTGGTCCTATTGGGCGGAGGCATTTTCCTGATTTACCAGAGTGTGCGTGAAATCCACCACAAGCTGGAAACCAACCGCGATGAAGAAATTGGAAAGAAAACCAAAGACGTGCGCAATGTGATGCTGCAGTTATTCCTCCTGAATCTGGTATTCTCTATTGATTCTGTAATTACTGCCGTGGGCATGGTGAAACAGCTTTGGGTGATGATTACAGCCGTGCTATTAAGTATGGTTGTGATGTTGCTGGCAGCGGGTCCTATTTCCAGTTTCGTGAACAAACATCCATCCATTAAAATCTTGGCACTGAGTTTCCTGATCCTGATTGGCGTTTCATTGGTGGCTGAAGGATTCCATGCCCATTTCGACAAAGGCTACATTTACAGCTCCATGGCTTTCGCTTTTGCTGTGGAAATGATCAACCTGCGCACTACGAGAAAAACTTCCTGAAACACTCCTGCGGAAATAGCTGCAGTGAACGAAAAAAGCCCCGCTGATGGCGGGGCTTTTTCATGGTTTTTTACTTGTTCATCAGTGCTGAACCTGCACCTTATAATGTGTATTTCCATTGATTTGGAGCACATACATTCCTGATTTCAACGCAGATACATCCACAGGAATTTTGGCATCAGATTGAGCAAAACGATGTTCGACAACTGTACGACCGCTCAAATCAATCATGCGGATGTGCACGGCGCCCATGCTGTTTAATGGTTCCAGATAAACCATTTTATTCGATGGATTGGGATAGATGCGCCAGGCTGCAGCCTCCACT
>JBEDND010000179.1:0-3156 GCA_041170785.1 Bacteroidota bacterium
ATTGTGGACGATGCGTCAGTATGCAGGGTTTTCCACGGCCGAGGCATCCAATGAGCGCTACCATTACTTGCTCAATCAGGGCACTACGGGATTATCGGTGGCATTTGACCTACCTACGCAAATTGGTTATGACTGCGATCATCCATTTGCTGAAGGCGAAGTAGGCAAGGTGGGCGTTTCCATCTGTTCACTGAAAGATATGGAGGTATTGTTCCGGGGCATCAAGTTGCAGGACATTACCACTTCCATGACCATCAATGCCTCTGCGTCTATTTTACTGGCCATGTATGTAGCCTTGGCCAAACAACAGGGCGCTGATTTGTCAAAAATTTCTGGCACCATTCAAAACGACATATTAAAAGAGTACGCTGCGCGGGGAACCTACATTTATCCTGTTCGTCCGAGCATGAGGCTCATTACCGATATTTTCGAATGGTGTGGTACGTTACTGCCAAAATGGAATACCATATCCATTTCAGGCTACCACATCCGCGAGGCGGGAAGCACGGCTGCTCAAGAGCTTGCCTTTACCTTGTCGAACGGCATGGCTTATGTTGAAGCAGCAGTAGCCAAAGGACTTGACATCAATGTATTTGGCAAGCGACTCAGTTTCTTCTTCAATGCCCACAACAACTTCTTTGAGGAAATTGCCAAGTTTCGCGCTGCCCGCAGGATTTGGGCGCATTACATGGAGGAAGCCGGAGCAACAGATCCACAGGCCATGATGCTTCGTTTTCACACGCAAACAGGAGGTTCTACCCTTACAGCGCAACAGCCGGAGAACAACATCGTAAGGGTTACCCTTCAGGCGATGGCGGCGGTTTTGGGAGGAACCCAAAGCCTGCATACCAATGGCTTTGATGAAGCACTGAGTCTTCCTACGGAAAAGGCTGCCGCGCTGGCCTTAAGAACCCAGCAGGTCATAGCCTACGAAAGTGCAGTAGCAGATGTCAGCGACCCATTGGCAGGTTCTTGGTATTTGGAACAACTCACCGATCAACTGCAAGCAGAAGCACAGGCAACCATTGCACTGATTCGCGAAATGGGTGGTTCGGTAAAAGCCATTGAAAGCGGATGGATGCAACAACAAATCGCAGATGCCGCATACCGTTATCAGCGCAGTGTGGAAAACGGACAAAAAATCATTGTGGGTGTTAACCGCTTTCAAACCAAAGAATGGCAAGACACACCGGTATTTCGGGTGGACGACAGCATCAGACAGTCGCAAATGGCTCGATTGGCCGCTTTGAAAAGCGAACGTAATGAATCCTTAACACAAGCCAGTCTGGAAGCAGTTCGGCGCGCAGCTGCCGATGGCTCTAACCTCATGCCGCCTATTTTGGATGCAGTTATCCACCATGCCACATTGGGTGAAATTTCGGATGCCATGCGTGCTGTTTTTGGGGTGTATAACGGATAGTAACGATGAATGTCGGCAAATGGTGCTTCGATGGGCAAAAGCCGTTGAAAAATCGCCTTTTTATTTATGTTAAAAAATCTTTATATGCAACCAAAATAAATTTTTTCAGTGTGGATTTCTTTCCTTTTTTAGCACCCCGGTTTAGTCGAGCCCTACCCAGTATGAAATCGGTTTTAATATTTTCACTAACTCATTGATTAACAGACGATTAGAAGCCTATGAACGAACAACCTAGACCACAAGACCAGGCGTGGATTGAATGCCTCAAAGTGATCAAGGATAATGTGACACCGCAAAGTTTTAAAACGTGGTTTGAACCCATCAAACCAGTTAAATTAGAAGGGAAAATCCTAACCATCCAGGTGCCCAGTCAGTTTTTTTATGAATGGCTGGAAGAACATTACGTAGGTCTGCTTCAAAAGACCTTAAAAAAAGTAATTGGACCATCCGCGAAGTTGGAGTACAATGTCATCGTGGAAAACGGCCAACAGGGCAATTCGCCATATACCGTGAATCAACCTTCGGGGAATACATCCAGACAAGTTCCCAATGAACTGGGTATGCCCATTCAGCTGGGCACTTCCATCAAGAATCCGTTCATCATACCCGGATTGAAAAAGATGAACATAGATTCTCAGTTGAATGCGAAATACACCTTTGAGAATTTTGTTGAGGGCGAATGCAATAAACTTGCGCGCAGTGCCGGGCTTGCAATAGCCCAAAAACCGGGTGGAACGGCCTTTAATCCGCTCATGATTTTTGGGGGTTGTGGCCTCGGCAAGACGCATCTGGCACACGCCATCGGCAACATGGTGAAGCAGATCCACCGGGCCAAAGTGGTACTTTTTGTGAGTTCGGAGAAGTTCATGAATCAGTTCATCGATTCATCGAGAAATAACAGCACAGCTGACTTTGTGAATTTCTATCAATACATCGACGTGTTGATCATGGATGATGTTCAGTTCTTTGCCAAAAAAGAACGGACACAGGAGATTTTCTTCCAGATTTTCAACCACCTGCATCAGAACGGAAAGCAAATCATCCTCACCTGCGACAGGCCGCCTAAGGATTTAAAAGACGTTGATGAACGCTTGCTCTCTCGTTTTAAATGGGGATTGAGTTGCGATCTGTCTATGCCGGATTACGAAACCCGTTTGGCCATTCTTGAAAATAAGATGTACCAGGATGGAATTACCATTGACCGGGAAGTGGTAGAATATCTGGCACACAATATCGACACCAATATCAGAGAACTGGAAGGTGCTTTGATATCGGTTTTGGCACAGGCGTCGTTAACCAGAAAGCAAATTGATCTGCCTTTGGCCAAGCAGATGATGAAGAATTTTGTAAAGAATGCCAGCCGCGAAATTTCCATCGATTACATCCAGAAACTGGTTTGTGATTTCTACGGATTGCCTGTTGAGGCCGTGAAATCCAAAACCAGGAAACGCGAAATCGTGCAGGCCCGTCAAATAGCCATGTACTTCGCTAAGGACTTGACCAAAGCATCACTGAAAAATATTGGAATGCATTTTGGCGGTCGCGACCATTCCACAGTTATTCACGCCTGTCAAACCGTGAATGACCTCATGGATACGGATAAGAAGTTTCGTTACGATGTGGATGAAATCGAAAAGCGAATTAAAATAAACACCTTTTAAGGACCAGCACCGATACTTTCTGACAGCCCGGGCGCCTTGCGTTTCGGGCTGTTTGTTATATTTGACACGTGTTCA
>JBEDND010000180.1:0-35971 GCA_041170785.1 Bacteroidota bacterium
GGTGAGGTGCCCGGGGCTAGTTGTATTTCTACTTCAACATTTTTGGCGGTATTGTCAACCACCTTTTTAATTTTAATTTTTCCTGAATCAGCGGCTTTCAAGATGCTTTCAATCAGGGAACCGGTTGTGGTGCTGTAAGGAATTTCCTTGATCAGCAATCGCGACTTATCGGCTTCCTCGATACGGGCACGAACCCTAATCCTGCTCCCTTTTTTACCGCCGTTGTAGTTACTGAAATCTGCCATGCCGGCAGTGGGGAAATCGGGAAGGATATTGGTTTTCTTTCCGCGGAGCACGTCAATGCTGGCTTCACATAACTCGATAAAGTTATGAGGCATGATCTTGGTGCTCAGGCCTACGGCAATACCTTCAACACCCTGAGCAAGCACCAGCGGAAAGCGCACCGGAAGCAGCAAGGGTTCACGCTTCCGCCCGTCATAACTTAATTGCCAGTTGGTTAGCTCTTCATCATATAGTACTTCCAGCGCAAACTTGCTCAGCCGGGCTTCGATATATCGGGGAGCAGCGGCACTGTCGCCGGTGGCAGGATCGCCCCAGTTTCCCTGGGTGTCGATAAGCAGGTTTTTCTGGCCGATATTCACCAGCGCATCGCCAATGGCCGCATCGCCATGTGGGTGGTAGGCCATGGTAGCTCCGATGATGTTGGCAACCTTATTGTATCGTCCGTCATCCATTTCCTTCATGGCATGAAGGATGCGCCGTTGCACGGGTTTTAAGCCATCTTCTAAAGCCGGAACCGCACGTTCCAGAATTACATAGCTGGCATAGTCTATGAACCAGTTTTGGAAAAGTCCGCTTACAGGCTGTATTTCACTGTGCCCGGAACCGATGATGGTTTCAGAAGATTCTTCATCAGAAGGAAGGATATGTTCTTCGTCGTGGTTCAAGGAAGATGCAAAAAAAGCATCCGGGCGGCATTTGCTGTCCTCAGGTTTTGCACAGTATGGTGCGTAACATCAGGAGTTCCACCAGCCTTGTGGATCATCAATGAACCGATGGATGCTTTCCATTTGTTCACCGTGGATGTACCCTTGCGCGGCGGCTACAGGCAACAGATGATCCAAGTCGGTTAATGTGTGCAGGCGAATACCCCGGTCCTCAAATCGGTTCTTGGTATCAGGGAAATTGTAGCTGAATAATGCCAGCATCCCGCTTACTGTTGCACCGGCCGCTTCCAAGGCGTCAACAGCAGCCAGGCTGCTCTTGCCGGTGCTGATTAAATCTTCAACCACCAAAACGCGCTGTTCGGGAACCAGTCGACCCTCAATTTGATTTTTTAATCCGTGTTTTTTGGGTTCTGGTCGAACATAACAAAAAGGAAGTTCCAACCCATCGGCCAATAAGGCCCCGTGCGCAATACCGGCGGTGGCCACCCCGGCAATCATTCCACAATCAGAGAATTCCTGCCTTGCCGCCTGTATCAAACTATTTTTTATAAAAGTTCTGATCTCTGGAAAACTAAGTAAAACCCTATTGTCGCAGTATATGGGGGAGCGAATTCCGCTCGTCCATGTAAATGGGTCATCAGGACTTAATTGAACGGCTTTCACCTCGAGGAGATAATTTGCTAATTTTGCAGCGAGGTCTGAATTCATGGAGGGGCAAAGCTACAAAATCTACTTTAACCGCTGTTCCCTTATTATTGCGCCCACTCCAGAAGCCATTGCCGGTGTGCCAAATGTGTACTTCATTGATGATGATGCATTGGAACGTACCGTGCGCATCATGCTTTCGGATGAAAGTGCCGGCAAGAATCTGAATTATGTACTGTTAACAGAACACCCCAAACAGCAAATGGAGTTCTTGATGGAATGCTTTCCCGTGGTGAGGGCAGCCGGTGGTATCGTGATGCATGAGGATCGGGAAATACTGACCATTTTTCGCAATGGCTTTTGGGATTTGCCGAAAGGAAAAATTGAGAAAATGGAGGATAAAAAGGCAGCAGCACTCCGTGAAGTTGCCGAAGAAACAGGACTGAAATCCATGAATCTCGTCGATAAGGTTGGCGTAACTTATCATGCCTATGCCGACGATAATTCACCCATCATCCTCAAAGAAACCCATTGGTATCGGATGCATGCGCGCTTCCGCGGCGACCTGAAACCTCAGGTAGAAGAAGGAATTACCGAAGTTCGCTGGGCTCCGCTCGATTTTTTCACGGCCCCCGAATTTCAGGCCTTTGATTCCATCCGTGAATTACTGCACGGTGTAATTCACAGTCTTACCACCGAAGGTACAAAAGGCGTATAATCGCCTCCATAAACAATAATGTCTCGCACCACGGTGCTGCTGATGTTGTTTAATTCAGGACTGGTAATCAGGAAGATGGTTTCAATGCCGGAATCCAATTTGCGGTTCACCTGTGCCAGATGAGCTTCATATTCAAAGTCGCCTGAGCTGCGTAATCCCCTGATGATGTAAGAAGCCCCGACTTTTCGGCAAAACGCCACCGTGAGTTCTTCATAGCTTTCTACCCGAATCCCCGGGTTGTTTTTGAACAGTTCCCGAATCCAGTTCATCCTTTGTTCCAAGGGAAACAGGTTTTGTTTTTTGGAATTCTTGCCAACGGCCACCACCACCTCGTCAAAGATGTTTGCCGCACGCATGACAATGTCGGCATGACCCAGGGTAATAGGGTCAAAAGTTCCTGGAAAAACCGCTGTTTTCTTCATGGCAACGGGGCGAAGATACTGGAATCAGCGTGTTCCAAAATGAATCAGGTAAAGCGTATCCACCGCATTACCTCGAGTGGCCCGATTCAGAAAGTTGAGTCGAAGTGTGGTAGGGCGATAATCGGCGTAGGTTTTAAAGATGGTGTAATCACATTGTTCCGCTTTCAGGCTGTCCAGCGTGTTCTTTTTGCACAAGGTGTAATAAGGTTTACAAATCCGGATGTCGTTACCGTGCCAATACGGACTGATGTGTTCGCTGTAGAATTCAAAGGCGTGGATGTTCGATGCCTGAGGCGCATGCCTGAATTGCGATATGGGAATGTTTAATTCCCTGATGTCGCGGGCAGCGACCGCGGGTGCCTCGTAACGCAATAAGTTTGGGTAGAAATAGCTGTTCATCTGGAAGTTCAGCGCCGCGGCGGCGAGCACACATGCCAAAATCCACTTTTGAAGTCCTGTTCCGGGGTGTTTTTTCCAGAATAATGCCATGGATGCCCAGAAAATAACAACACAGAGCAACAATGCCCATAACCTTAAATCCTGCGGTGGGAATATGAACACCGGGATGGCCAAAGCAAGCAGCAACATCACCGGTGGAAATAGTTGGAATGACCTAAGGAACCAACGCGCGGAGTTTGTTTTCTGCTCCAGCTGTTCCTTCAGAAAGCCGGCCAGAAACATCGCTGCAAACGGATAACACACGAATACATAATGCGGTAATTTATATTGAGAGAGGGAAAGGGCCGCAAAGGGAAGCAGCCAGCCAAACAGGCTGATGAATTCAGCTTGCGTGGACATGGACTGAAAGCGGCTGCGCATCCATGTGCTGATGTTCACGTACAAAGCCCCGATTACGGCAAGGCTCCATGGTGCGAACGACCAGAGGAAAATATGTGTGAAATAGAAATAGCCGGCGTCGTTCGACCATACATTCTCGCCGGTGATGCGCCCAAAGCTTTGCGTCCACAGGAAAAAATAAGGGCCTTCCCAACCGTATTGTCGGTACAATCCCACAAACATGGGCAAGAGCAGGATACCTATCAGCAGCAAACCCAAAATCCAAACCGGACGAAAAATCTGTTTCCATTCGCGGCGCAACAGCCAATGACCGCCCAGGGCCATGGCCGGCGCGATCAATCCTATCGGACCTTTGCTCATCATGGCCAAGGCAATTCCGCTGAAGCCTGCAATGAACTGCAGCACCTTCCCAGAGTTGCTGAAGCGGTCCAGTTGCCAAACGGCGAACACCACAAAACCAGCAAGCAGGGTATCGGTACGCACATCATTGTTGAACTGATACCAGGCAAGGCTGCTGCCCAGAATGATGGCAGCCAGCAATCCGGTGTTGCGGTCGTACCACCGCTCTGTGAGCCGAAACAGGCTGTACAAACCCAATATGGTAACCAAGAAGCTAGGCAGCTTATAAACCAGGTTCCCCGGCCCGAAGATTTTGAACAGGAGGGCAGACAGCCAGAACAACAACGGCGGTTTGTCAAGATAATTTTCGCCGCGGTGCATCACTTCCAGAAAACTACCCGAATCGGCCATTTCACGGCTGATGGAAGCGTATTGCGAGGCATCCACATCCATCACATCCACCCATAATCCCGGGATGTAAGCAAGCAACACCAGGGCCATCATCCCGTACAGTGATTTTTCGCGCATGCCGCAAATTTAACGGAGGGTGAGCGGAGTCGAACCCGCCGTGCACGGAATGAAGTAAAGGTGATGCGTTGTGGTCCTTGGGTTCGGCTCAGCGCAATTGCCGAGAATATTGGGTTCGGCTCCGCTCACCCAACAGTGACTGCATGGCTCAATATCCCAGCAATTCCAGTTCTTTGGGATATACTACCCGGTAGCGAACCCTGATTTTTTGGGTTTCGGCAGGTTTCAGTGTGAGTTTCCAGGTGAGCTGTCCGCTTTCTTTATCCTGAATGGTTTTTACGCCGTTTGGGGTTTCAAACTTCACCTCGTCAATACGTATTTCTTCAGAAGTAGATACAGGAATCTGATCCCGAATTTCCAGATTGATGGATTCTTTGTTGGTATTATTCAGCTGAATTTCAAACCCCAGTTCCATCGTTTTTTTCCCGCCTACCAACTGACGCGTGGCGTAATTGCGAATCAGCTTCCGCTCTGCGAGTACTTTTTTATCCTTGCCAAACGACAGCTTCAACGTATCAGTTTCCGGGTTCAAATTCAGCTGGCTTTGTCCGGTGAAGCTTCCCTTAAAAAACAGATTCGCCGGCCCGGGCAACAGGTTTAATTCCTGCCAGCCCGTTACATCAGCCACCAGGAACACGCTTTTTTCCAATTTGGGAATGGTGTAATAGCTGAAGTTGCCTGGCAGAGCATATTCCTTCAGAGAGACCAGCTGAATTTTTCCATCGGCCGGGATGGTGTAGGGTAGGGCAATTTCATAATCTACCGCGATGGCACTGCTGTTCACGGCAATCAGGTTGCCCAGTGTTTGGGTGTTCAGCGACTTGCGCAGCCGATCCTGCCGCTGGTCGTCCATGTCTTCTTCCGTGCGCGACATCACCGCAACTCCGGCCATCTCTTGCTGAACAGGTGGGGCATTTTGCATCCTGACGTCTTCCGCGTAGCCGTAATTCTCGTAGTTTTTATTTCTGAAGCCGAACCCATCGTTTTTCTGTAGTACCGGCAGGTTGCTGCTGGTGTTTGGGGTTCCGGTGCTCAGAATGAGCGGCACCTGATTCCATTCCTCTCCAGAATTTTGGTACACACTTGCTTTGCTGATCACGCGCACCGGCTGATTGATGCCCTCGGCACGCAAATCATACAAAGGACTCCAACCGGCGTTTTGAACCAGGTAGGTGCATTCAATTTCCGTGGTTGTGGCTTGTTCGCTGGCCAGTTGCAGCACGATTTCGCCGGTTAGTTTGCTGGAATTTCCGGAGCGTTCGGCAATTTGGTTCCGCAGTTTGCTCACCTGCTCCTGCAGCTTGCCCATGCGCTGTACCACATCGAAATGCTCCTCCCGGATTTGATTCATGCGCGCGCGGAACAAGTCGGCCACCTTTTGCAGTTCGGCAGCGTTCACCCCGTTCTGACTTCCGCCAATACTTCGGTTGTTCAGGAAAATCTCAGATTCCTTTTCCAGCACATTTTTCCGGGTTTCAAGTCTGCGGATTTCGGTTTCCAGCAGCGCCACAGAATCTTTCCAATGTTGAATTTGCTGTGGCAGCTTCACCGGCACCATATAGTTATTTCGGAAGGTGGCACTGAGCACCGCCACGTTATTGGTGCTGGAAACCTGAATGCTCGAGGCATTGATGTTTGGAGCTAAATTTCCCAGCGTGATGACGCTTACTCCCTTGGGAAGTTCTGCACGTGCACTGCGAAACACCTCTGCTCCCTGCAGGTATAATTTCACCCGCACAATGCGCGTGGGCGTTAACGGATCATGATGTTGAGCAGCAAGGGGGTTCATTCCGGCCAAGCCCAGCAGGGGCAGGACTGCCGATAAAAGAATGCTTTTCATGCCTTCGAAAGTACGACGTACCGTTGGTCTTATATGCGGGAAAATCATGCCTGTTCAATACCGGTTCGCATGGCCAGGTAAATGACGTATTATTCTTTTTGGAAGAAACTCAGGGCGCTGCGACCGTACTTTCTGCCTTCGTTTGGCTGTGGATCGGGAAACAGGATGTCCGGCCGGTGTTCCAAGATAAACAAGCCACCGCTGCGCAGCAGGGGCAGGGTTTTTGCAGGAAGCAACTGAATGCCGGGCAAGTCATAGGGCGGGTCGGCAAATACCAGGTCAAATGCTGCGGGCTGGAATCTGTCAAGTTCCGCCAGCACGTCGGCGCAACGCAGTTCCCAATGTTCCAGCGCCCATTCTTTTTGCACCTGCTGCCAGATCCGTTGGTTCTTTCGGTCGCGATCCACGGAAACGACATGACAGCCTCGCGATAGAAACTCGAGTGATACAATTCCTGAGCCGGCAAATAAATCCAATACCCGCAAGCTGTCTAAGGTGATTTGTTGTTCCAGTCGGTTGAACAGCGCCTCGCGCATCAAATCGGTGGTGGGTTTTACCTGCTCCGGGAAAACAGTTTTCAGGGTTTTTCCCGCCAGTTGTCCACCTATAATGCGCATGCCGGTGTTTTGGCCAAGAGGTACAATAACAAAGGATCAGGTGGCAAATGTTCGCCAACCAATGCCCGGATGCCATTGTAGGAAAAGGCACCGAAAAAGCGGAAATATGAAGTGAAGTTTCGGTATGGTTTGAAATCATCTTGGCTGTTCAGGAGCAATTCACAAACTGCATCTTCAATCGGAATTCCAAGGTCGCGCAGGGCAGCCACCAGGAAGTACAAAACGGCATGTTCATTATCTGCATGATGTTTTTGGTAATAGGCCAGTTGACCTCCTTTGAAGATCATCACATGGGCCTGCGCATCCAACAGCATGATCAGGTTGTAATTCTGAGTGCCGGCATGGGTGGCGCGCTCCTTGGCGATGTGGTATAAAACTTCGGCCACGGGGATTTGTGCATTGGCTGATGCACCAGAGCACGCCGTGACCAGTACCAAGTTGTCCAAAGGCTTTTCTTGAAGCTGTTCTGCTTCCACCCATGGCAACGCATTGAGCCCGGAAAAGGCCTCGGGAATGAAGCTGCTTTCCGAATCCAGGTTCAATTTTGGAACCTCCGCGAATTCTTCGCCGCCTTCCCTGATTTCATAAAAAGAAGGATGGCCACCCGCATCCCAGCCCAGGCAATAAACTTTGCCATCGTGCACGGCAACGCGCATTTCCTGAGCCGACTCCCGACTTCTGAATTGCCAAAATACCCTTGTTGATTCAGGCCTTTCCGCCATTTGGGCAAAGATAAATCCAAAACCGGCATCTATGTTCGGGTTTCCACTCGTTAACGTACCCTTAGCACTGCGGTCTGAATTTTGGCAAACAGATGCGGTGCTGGCGCATTTCTGCCGGAAATTATTCCCAACTTTGCCGGCCTTATGTCGAAACCTCCTTTTTGGAAACAATTGGACTGGAAACTTTTACGCCGGGTTTTGTTGATTGCCCGGCCCTTTCGCCCATTGCTGAGGATTTCGGCCGTGCTTACCATCCTGCAGGGATTGTTGGTTGGTTTGCAGCCTTACCTCATCCAACAAACACTGGACGTACAGGTAGCCGGCCGCGATGTAAACGGCATTGCGCGCATGAGCCTGTTGCTGCTTGGGCTGGTAATGCTTCAGGCGCTGATCACCTTCCTTTCCGGATATTTCAGCGCCCGGGCCGGACAGGAAGTGGTGCGTACCCTGCGCAATTATGTGTACGAACACCTGGTGGCCCTGCGGATGAAGTTCTACGATAAAACACCTGTGGGAACTTTGGTTACACGAACCATCAGCGACATCGAAACCATCGCCGACCTCTTTTCTGCCGGATTGATCACCATTGCCGGAGATATTTTTCAATTGCTGGTCATCCTCTTCTTTATGTTTTGGATGAACTGGAAACTCACACTCATCTCATTATCCGTACTGCCTATATTGTTATATGCAGCCCAGAAGTTCCGCATTGGCGTGCGCGACAGTTTTCAGGAAGTACGCGCTCAGGTGGCCAAGCTTAATGCCTTTGTGCAAGAGCGCATCACAGGCATGCAGGTGGTGCAATTGTTCCATAAGGAAGATGCAGAGTTTAAACGCTTCGAACAAATCAATCGCGACCATCGGGAAGCTCATGTGAAGGGCGTGTTTTACTATTCTGTGTTTTTTCCGGTGGTGGAACTGATTGTGGCACTCACCTTTGCCCTGCTGGTGTGGTACGGCGCCCAGGGGATGTTGGAAGGAACCGTTGCCTTTGGCGAAATTACCGCCTTCATCCTGTTCATCAATTTGTTCTTCAGGCCGGTACGCGCGGTGGCAGATCGCTTCAACAACATTCAGATGGGGCTGGTTGCCGTAGAGCGTATCTTTAAGCTGATGGATGAAACGGAAAACCGCGAGCAGCAAGGAACCCTTGATGCCGAACAGCTTCGCGGAGACATCCGTTTTGAACACGTAAACTTTGCTTATGAAGCCTCTACACCTGTGCTTCATGACCTGAGCTTTCATCTGGAATCAGGTAAAACCCTGGCCATCGTTGGTCCTACAGGTGCCGGAAAAACTTCCATCATCGGACTGCTCAGCCGCTTTTATGAACATCAGCAGGGGCAGATTCTGATGGATGGAGTGAACATCGAATCTTATCGCCTGGAAAGCCTGCGCCGGAAAATCGCTGTGGTATTGCAGGATGTCTTTCTGTTCTCAGGTTCGTGTATGACAACATGCGGATGAAAGATCCGGAGGTTTCTGAAGCGCGACTGGCAGCGGTGGCCCGTTCCATCGGGGCTTACGAGTTTATTGAGCAATTGCCGGGCGGATTCGCCTTTAATGTGATGGAACGAGGTTCTGCCCTGTCCGTGGGGCAACGACAACTGATCAGTTTCATCAGGGCCCTGAGTACAGATCCTGCAGTCATCATTCTGGATGAAGCCACCAGCAGCGTGGACAGCGAAACAGAAGCGCTCATCCAGAAAGCCATTGGCAAAATGCTCGAAGGAAGAACCGGTATTGTCATCGCACACCGGCTGAGCACCATTAAAAACGCGGATTACATCATGGTGCTTGACCAGGGCCGCTGTGAGCAATGGGGAACACATGAAGCATTACTGGAAACTTCGGGATTGTACCAAACCTTATACCGCAGCCAGTTTGGAATGAAACAGACAGAAAGCTGATTGCTGCATCTGCGTCGGAAATTGATGCAATTCCTGCATTTTTGTTGCATGCGACGTGCATCCATATTTAGTTTGCTGTTTTGCGCCGGAAGCCTCTACGCGCAATTACTTCAAAACGAACCTTTTGCGCTGCAATGGCAGGTGCGCAATAACTACCGCAGCAGCAGCAATCCGCTGTACTGGAAACATAAAACACCAACACCGGGTTACTGGCAGCAGGATGTGCATTACCGCATCAAAGCCGCATTGGATGACACCGCCGAACGGATCGATGCAAAGTTGGAACTGACGTATTACAACAACAGCCCCGACACCCTGAGACAGGTGTTTTTTCATCTGTATCAAAATGCCTTTCAGCCGGAATCTTATCTGGACAGGTTGTATGAATCGAATAAAGTCAGGCCGGAATGGGGCAGATACGAAGCGCAAAAACTAGGTACCCGCGTGAACCACATCGCCTGCACACATGGCAGCGATTTGAGGCAGCAGTTCACACCGCTGAAGCCTTGGTACGACAATACCGTAATGGGGATGGATTTGCCGTTTGCCCTGAATCCCGGCGACAGCATGGTATTCCGCATCGATTTTAATACCTGGTTTGACCGTGGCTCTGTGCGTCGCAGGATGAAAGTGTACGATGTGGACAGCGGATATAAGCACTTCAATACCGTGCACTGGTATCCCCGCATCAGCGTGTACGACCGCAAGTTTGGCTGGGATGTGCAGCAACATCTGGAACATGAATTTTATGGTGATTTTGGCACCTTCGATGTAGAGCTCTACCTGCCGGCACATTATGTCACGGAAGCAACCGGAACGCTCATCAACCCAGAACAGGCTTATGCCGATGGTTTGCGTGAAAAAGCGGATATGTCGCGCTATAGAACCAAGGAACAGGCGGAAAGCCTTCCGCTGTTGCTGGCCAATCCGCGTATGCGCCGCATCTGGCGTTACCATGCTGAAAATGTGCACGACTTCGCCTGGACCGCAGATCCCACATACCGGATGATGGAAACAGATTGGGAAGGGGTGAAATGTGTGGCCATTGCCGAACAGCGCCATGCGCCCAAATGGCAACCTACCGCAGGGTTTGTGGCCTTTGTGGTAAGCACTTATTCTCGCGATTTCGGTCGTTATGCGTATCCTAAAATGGTTGCCGCCGACGCCCGCGACGGTATGGAATATCCCATGCTTACGCTGGATGGCGGTGAATGGCCTTCGCATCAGGGACTCATTGCCCATGAAGTAGGCCACAACTGGTTCTTCGGGATGGTTGGCAACAACGAAACCTACCGCGCCAGCCTCGACGAAGGATTTACTCAATTCCTTACCAGTTGGTGCTTGCGACGCTACCGCAACGAATTCAAACATCCCAACAACATTGACGACGGTACCGTTTACGGCCGCTACCTCTACGACGCCATGGATCAAACCGATCCTATCCTCAATACGCACAGCGACGACTTCAATGGCGCTTTAGGCCACGGGGGCGGATACAGTCATGTGTACATGAAAACGGCAACCATGCTGTACAACCTGGAATATGTGCTGGGGAAGGAACGATTCCTGGAAGCCATGAAATACTATTTCAATACCTGGAAGATTGCCCATCCTTATGTGGAAGATTTCCGTCAGGCCGTGCATGAATCCTCAAAGGTGGACTTGGTTTGGTTCTTTGACCAATGGTTCGAAACCACCAAAACCGCCGATTACGCCATTAAAAAAGTAAAGAAAATGGACGAAAGCACCGATGGCTTTGAATACAGCATCACCCTAAAACGCAAAGGTGATATGGTGATGCCCGTTGATTTGCTCGTGGAAACAAAGTCTGGCGAAAACCAAATGGTGCTGATTCCCAATACCTATTTCCGCAAAGAATATGTTCCGGCTTATGAATCGGCCTTGATTCCCATTCAAAAAATTACTGAGGCTCAAAATGTTTGGTCGGGTTGGGCCAACATCAACCGCGCATACACGCTGAAACTCCGCACCTCCAGTCCCATACAAAACCTTATCATCGATCCATCTCAGCGGCTGGCCGACGTATATCAGCTGGATAACAGGCTGAACGATCGTTGCGTAAGGCTGAAATCGTTGCGCTGGAACAAGGTTGGCGACATGCACCAATATGTGTGGCGGGTAAATCCGGACATGTGGTACAATAAAGTAGATCGGGTGAAACTCGGCATCAGTTTCTCCGGCAACTACGCCATGAGGAAGCATCGACTGGATGGCTTTTTCTGGGTAAATGCCGCGGCTGCGCTGGATCCTGAATCGCCGAAGCGTTCCGGCAACCTGTTTTCGCTTTCCCTTGATTATACCAACCGTGTCGGAAGGCTGTTTGAATACAACCTGCGCCATGAGTGGCTCGACGGTCTTCAGGTGGCACAGGCCGGGATTTCCAAGCGCTGGGCGGCCAATACTGCATACGCCAATTACCGCTACATGAAACGCTGGGATATGCGCTACGTTTTTGGTGGAACCCTGCGCGACCAGTTCGGCAGCCTGCCCGGCTGGTGGGACGATGCCCGCTGGGGAACTTCACGGAATGCCAGCTTCAATTTTGGACTGAAACACGATTACCGCTACGTAAAAGGTACAGGACAAATGCACCTCTTTGCCCGCAGCGCCGCGCCCGGAAGTCAGGTGCAATACAATTGGCTTGGCCTGGAAGTCATCAACAGAAACAAACTCGGGAAATTCGATGTGCACACCCGTATCTTCGGACAATTCTCGGCGCAAAGCCTGCCATTTGAAAGTGCTTTGTACGCATCAGGTGCAAATCCGGAGCAGCAATGGCACGACAGCAAGTTTACCCGTTCCGACTGGCACAACCAATTTGGCAGGGCACAGCAACAGTTGATCTGGCAGCAAGGCGGAGGCCTGAATCTACGCGGGTTTTCCAATTCCTTGGTTGCCCAGAACTACGGCGACAGCACCGTTTCCTTGCTGCGCGGAAATTCAGGCTTGTCGGCCACGGCCGAATTGGACCTCGATCGCCTCATCCGCTTCGCACCTAAGTTCACCCGCAACTGGCTGAAGGCAGATGTGTACCTGTTCGCCGATGCAGGTTTCATGCGACCCAATCAGGCATTCAGAAACTATGCACCCGTGCTGATGGCCAATGCCGGTTTCGGAACAGCCTGGACCATCAGCAATCTGTTTGGGAAACGCGGTGCTGCGCCTATAACCCTGCGCTTCGATCTGCCGCTGTTGCGAAACATCACACCCGACGGCAAGCCTTTAATGAACCAGCGATTCCTCGTTTTTGGGGTGAATCGCAGCTTTTGAAACCAGGTGCCGTAGTTTTAAACTTCTGCACTCCCGCAAACCAAGCGTAATTCCGTTGGTTTATTAAGGGATGCAGGAAAAGAACTACCTCATTGCCGGTGGAACATCCGGAATTGGCAAAGCCATCGCCGAAGCATTGCTGGACCAGGGTCATCAAGTTTGGACCATGTCCAGAAATGATGCTTCTATTCCCGGAGTCCACCACATCACCTGGGATGCCACGGCAAATACACAGCCTACGGAATGGCCAGAGGTTTTACACGGTTTGGTGTATGCGCCCGGCTCCATTAACCTGCGTTCCTTTCGCGCACTCAAACCGGATGATTTCTTGAATGATTTCCAGGTGAATCTGTTGGGTGCAGTGCGTTTGTTGCAGGCAGCACATCCCGCATTGCGCGCTGCACAGCAGGCATCTGTCCTTCTGTTCAGTACCGTTGCTGTTGCCCAAGGAATGCCCTTTCATGCTTCGGTTGCCGCTTCCAAAGGTGCGGTAGAAGGTTTGGGACGCTCGCTGGCCGCTGAATGGGCACCCAACATCAATGTAAATATCATTGCGCCAGGTCTGGTGAATACGCCGCTGGCAGCCAAGTTGCTGGACAGCGATGTGAAGAAGGAAAATTCTGCCAAGCGACATCCGCTTGCACGGGTAGGGAACCCGGAAGAAATAGCCGCGCTGGCTGCGTTCCTGCTTTCTGAACAGGCAAGCTGGATTTCAGGTCAGGTAATCGGTATAGACGGAGGTTTGAGCACTTTGCGCACCGCCTGATGAAACATTTTACCGCAGAAGACATTGCAGAGATGGAACAGCGCTACCGCGCCAATTTCATCAATTCGGCACCCGGTTACAAGAACTTGTGTTTGGTAGGAACCCGAAATGCACAGGGCGTAAACAACCTCGCGGCCTTCAACTCGTTGTTCCATGTTGGAGCCAATCCGCCACTGCTGGGGTTGGTATTTCGACCGGATTCTGTGGATAGACATACACTTTCCAACATACGCGAATCAGGTTTCTATACACTGAATCTTGTTGCTGAAGGCATGGAAGCCGCGGCCCACCAAACCTCCGCGCGGTATCCTGCAGCAATTTCCGAATTTGAAGCTGTTGGATTCACGCCCTTCCATCCCAAAGATTTTTTTGCTCCGGCTGTATTGGAATCTCCCCTGCGCATGGGCATGAAACTGGAAGAGGAAATACAGATAGCCCTCAATGGAACTTCCATCATCATCGGCAGCGTTTGCTGGCTGGAATGCGATGTGGAAGCCATCGAATCGGATGGGTTCATCAATCCTGCTGCGACAGGCCTGGTCAGCGTTTGTGGTTTGGATGCCTATTACAAACCAGCCCTGAAAGGGAGGTACGCATATGCCAAGCCTGATAAAAAGCCGGAGTTAGGCTGAGGGTTGGATTATCGTTTTGTGTAACTGTTTGTTTTTTTGTTTAACTTTTTGATTCCTATCCTTGCACCAGTATCTGGTGACTGATGAAGAATTTTCTTCTTCAGGCTGAAAAGGGAATCCGGTGAGAATCCGGAACAGTACCCGCTGCTGTAAGTTCCGTGAAGCGCATCCAACCTGAAGCCACTGGCGGCTTTGTTCGTCGGGAAGGCAGGATGCAGGGAATAAGTCAGAAGACCTGCCAGATGCTGAAAAACGGCTTTCGGGAATAAAAGCGCGTGGACATTACTTGTTAATTCCACACAACCTGTTTGTCGTTCCAAGAATTTGCAAAATGAAAAGGAACGCTTATATCACCTGCACCTTGTTGTGCTTTCAGGGCGCCATATCGGATGCCCAGACTTCGTATTCAGATACATCCGGCATGTTGGATCTGGTAACCGTATCAGCCTCCAGAACTTCAGAACGCATTCAAGATGTGCCGCGCATGGTTACCGTTCTTTCATCGCGCGAGATTGCTCAATCACAGGCGCAATCGCTGGGCGAATTTCTCTCCATGCAACTGGGAGCCTCGGTAATTGGTGCGGTCCAGAATCCGGGTGCAAATCAATCCATCTTTTTGCGTGGATCCGGCAGCAATCAAACGGTAATCATGATCGACGGGCTGCGAATTTCTGACCCTTCCACGCCCAATGGCGCGATGGACTTGTCCGAACTCTCGCTGGCAGATATCGAGCGCATCGAAATAGTGCAGGGCGGCCACAGTGCCATGTTTGGAACCGGCGCCTTGGGAGGCATGATCAACATCATCACCAAGAAAAATGCTCAAACCAACCGCAGCCATATAAATCTGCACGGCGCAGCATTCGGACCGGGCCGCGCCTGGGGTGTTTCCACAGGAGTGCAGCGCAGTTACAGGAATTCATTCTTCAACGTTCAGGGACAGCAATATCGCTCAGGTGGCATGAACAGTACATTGCCTCCGCCCGTGTCAAACTTATTGCCTCTGGAAAAGGATGGTTTTCGTAAAACTGACTTGTCTCTGCGCGGCGGATGGACCGGAAAAGCTGCATCCGTTTGGGCAGGATGGAGGTATAATAACCAAAATACAGATATAGACGCGGGTGCGTTCCGCGATGATGAAAATTACCAATTGCGCATGAAACGCCAAACCTTGCATGGCGGCGCCGATTGGAAGCTTAACCCTCATGTGAAATTAAACCTTACCGGCGGCTGGAGCAGCTTGCAGCGGAACGCAAACAACGATTCTTCGCTTATCGCACCGGGTGTTTATGACGGAGCAGTGGGTCGCGATGTGTTCCGGGGAACCAATGCCAGCACAGATTTGTTTCTCCAGGGCAAATACAACCAAATACAATGGACCGGAGGGCTGAGTTATTATGCTGAATCAGCGTCCGTTAATTCCTATTATTACAGCCGCCCTTGGAGTTTTGAAAGCACCACCAGCTACGATACAGTTGGTTTGAACAGCCGCATCATGGCTGCTTATGGGATGGCACAATTTTTCAGCAGCAAGAAGCTGTCTGTAGCGGTGAGCGGAAGAATAAGCCGGCACAATTTATTCGGCAATGTGTGGAATGGCGCCTTCAATCCATCCTTGAAAATCGGGAAAAACAGCATGCTGTTCGGGAACCTGAGCAGCGGGTTTAATACGCCTTCATTGTATCAAATGCTTGCCCCGGAGCGCTCTTTTGCCGGCATGCGTCGTGGCAATCCGGATCTGAAACCTGAAGTGGGCACTACTGCAGAAATAGGCTTCAAGCACAAAGCCGCCAAATGGAATGTTCAGGCCGCAGCATTTCACCAAAATACCCGGCGCGTGATTCAATATGTTTATGCATGGGCAGATAAACATCCGGACAGCCTTGGCTTTGGAGATTACATCGGAGATACATACATCAATAACGGGCGGTCGGTGCAGCAAGGAATACAGATTGAAGGCAACTTGATTTTGCCCTTGAAGTTTCAACTTAGTGGAAATATTTCCAAGGTGTACGGAACTCAGTTCCTGGATCAGGTGCAAGCTTCCGAATTTTTGTATCAGGCATTTGAAAGTGGTGTGTTTATGAACCGCGTCAACAAGCTGGACAAACTATCCAGGAGGGCCTCCACCACCAACTTCATGTTGACGCGCAGTTTGGGTAAAAATGCGGCCATCTCCTTCAGGGTCCGTTCCGTTTCCAGAAAATACGATGTGGCTTACGACGGGGCCCTGGGCTTATTTGGAGCGTTGAATTACATCGAGGTTCAATCATACGTTCTGGGGGATTTGCTCTTCCGGACGGATATTGGTGAAAAATGCAGCCTTGGTCTTGCCGTGCAAAACATCAGCAACCGCACCTACACAGATATTGCAGGATTTACCACCAGACCTAGGAGTTTAAACGTAAACTTCAGTTTCAAGCTGCCCTGAATTACCGTTTTCTGATATGGTTATGCCTGTGTTTATCTGCCTGTTCCACGGCAGGAAATAACCAGGAACGTGCGCCAGGACTGCCACCACAGTTTGCGAATAATTTTCGCATCGAAGGCGATTCACTTCTATGGGTAGCGTCGATAAACCATAAAAATACATGGATATCGGTGCGGCAAAAAACGCTCAACCCTTCTTCCAGGATCGTTTGTCTTTCTTCGGTGATTGTGGCTTACCTTGAAGAACTTGGACTGAGCCATACTGTGCTCGCCGTAGATGATGCCAAATACATCAGCAGTGTTTCGTTGAGCAAGCGCATCACGTCAGGCGATTTGAAGTCTGTTAAACCAGGCGCACAGTTGGATGTAGAAAAAGTTCTTGCACTCAGGCCGGATGCGGTTCTTTATTATGAAGGCGGGAATGGGGAAGATGCATCAATGAATCTGCTCCGCAAACGCGGCGTTCGCCTGATTCCGCTAAACAGTTATCAGGAGTCACACCCGTTGGGAAGGGCAGAATGGCTGAGGTTTACCGGCCGTTTATTCGGGATGGAACAAAAGGCAGATTCGCTGTTCAATGATCTGGCATTCGCCTACCAGCAAGAAAAGGAAGGGGCAAATCGGAAAGGAGAAAACCGGCCCACAGTATTTTGCAACGCTCCGTTTGGTGGCGTTTGGGACCAACCCGAAGGGAGTAATTACATGGCAACCCTCATTGCAGACGCCGGCGGGAATTACCTTTGGGCAGAAAGTCCGGGCAATGGAACCTTGCACCTGCAGCCAGAAGCCGTGCTTAAGCAAGCGATTACGGCTGATGTTTGGCTGAATTGTAACGACTACACTGAACGCAAGCAACTACTTGTGGATGATCAGCGCCTGGCATCTTTTACGGCGTTTCGCAATGGAAATGTTTATGCGGCCAACGGCCGGAAAAGCAATGGTTCGGCGAATCCATTCTGGGAACTTGGAGTGGTTCGGCCGGATTTGGTGTTGAAAGACCTGGTGCAGATTTTTCATGACTCTACCATGTTGGCTCCTTTATTTTTTTACCGGAAATTACCTTGAGCCGTTCGAAACATTTCCTCTTCCTTTGGATCCTGCTGGCTGTGGTTTTCATGGCTTCATTAATCTTGGGCAGCGGCGGGTTTATATGGAACATAGAATCGACAATGGCGCAACTGTTGTTGGCAGAATACCGTTTGCCTGCCGCGATCATGGCTGTGCTTTCTGGTGCTTCGCTTGCCGTCTGTGGTCTGCTGATGCAAAATGTATTCAGGAATCCATTGGCTGGTCCTTATGTACTGGGAATAAGTTCCGGGGCAAGTTTGGGAATGGCCATTGTAGTGTTCGCCGGTGCAAGTATTCCGGCCCACTTCGGCATGGTGTCTGTAAAACCCCTGGCGGCTACAACCGGGGCCTTGCTCATGCTGTTTTTAAACATATCGGTATATGGTAAATTAAAGAGCACGGTTTCCCTGCTTATTTTCGGGATGTTAGCCGGTCATTTTGTTTCTGCATTTGTTGAATTTCTGCAATACATGGCAAGTGGTAGTGATATCCGAAATTTTGTGCTTTGGGGAATGGGTAATTTACATACGCCCGGATGGATTCCGCATGTTATGATTGCCCTAATGCTTCTGGGAACCTATGCATTATTGCGCACACGTCATGGTGCTATGGATGTTTATCAACTTGGAGATAACTATGCCCACAGTTTGGGGTTGAATATTCATGCGTTCCGAAGATTACTGTTGTTACTTACGGCTGTTTTGGCCGGAACCGTCACCTCTTGGTGTGGTCCATTGTCTTTTGTTGGACTGATTATACCGCACATGGCAAGGTTGTTTTTGGGCAGTTCATTACATCAGCACTTATTGCCGGGAACAGTGATGCTGGGGGCACTTTTTATGCTCACTGCCCATTTTTTTTCCATGCTTCCTGCTGCCGGAAGTAATTTGCCTGTGAATGTTGTTTGTTCCATCCTGGGAGCTCCTTTGGTTATGTTCATGCTTGTCAGGAATAAAACCATGCTCCTCGAGCCATGAGCACCATCGACGAGCCTCTTGAAGGCCATGAGGAAGTAAATCAATGACCGCCGGATGTTTGCTCCCGGAAGCAAACGAAACACCCAATTAAAAAAGTCTGAAGGACTGTTGCGTAAGCGGAAATATAATCGTACTTTTGCCGTCCTTTTTAAGGAAGATTACGCAAAAAACACAATGCCAACCATACAACAATTGGTAAGAAAAGGCCGGGAAACACTGGTGAATAAAAGCAAATCACCAGCGCTTGATGCCTGCCCTCAGAGAAGGGGTGTTTGTACCCGTGTGTACACCACCACACCTAAGAAGCCAAACTCAGCAATGAGAAAGGTAGCCCGTGTTCGCCTGAGCAACGGAAAAGAAGTGAACGCCTATATCCCAGGTGAAGGTCACAACCTGCAGGAGCACTCCATCGTTTTGGTGCGTGGTGGCAGGGTAAAGGATTTGCCTGGTGTGCGTTACCACATCGTTCGGGGAGCCTTGGATACGGCCGGTGTTGAAGGACGTAACCAACGCCGTTCGAAATATGGAACGAAACGTCCTAAAGCAAAGGATAAAAAATAAGCTGAACTGAAATGAGAAAAGCACGCCCGCGCAAGCGCATCACTGCACCTGATCCAAAATTCAACGATCCCCTCGTTACCCGTTTCGTGAACGGTTTGATGTGGGATGGCAAAAAGTCTACTGCATTCACTATCTTTTACGATGCGCTCGACTTGGTCGCAAAGAAAACCGAAGAAGAGGGTTTGGAAGTTTGGAAACGCGCTTTGAATAATGTAATGCCTACCGTAGAGGTGAAAGCCCGCAGGGTTGGAGGTTCTACCTTCCAAATTCCAATCGAGGTTCCTCCTGCGCGGAAAATTGCTGTGGGTATCAAGTGGATGATTTCCTATGCACGCAAGCGCAATGAAAAATCCATGGCTTCCCGCCTCGCCGGCGAAATTCTATCTGCAGCTAAGGGTGAAGGTGCTGCTGTGAAGAAAAAAGAAGATACCCACAAAATGGCCGAAGCAAACAAGGCCTTTAGCCATTTCAGGGTATAACCGTTTATTGAACATATATGTCTCGCGACTTAGCCTTAACAAGAAATATCGGTATTGCAGCGCACATTGATGCGGGCAAAACCACAACTACAGAGCGCATCCTGTATTATTCCGGTGTGAACCACAAATTGGGTGAGGTTCACGATGGAGCCGCCACCATGGACTGGATGGTTCAGGAGCAAGAGCGTGGTATTACCATTACTTCAGCGGCTACCACCGTGTTCTGGAACTACCGTGGCAATAAATACCACATCAATATCATTGATACTCCCGGCCACGTAGACTTCACCGTTGAGGTGAATCGTTCCCTCCGCGTATTGGATGGCTTGGTATTCCTGTTCAGTGCCGTAGATGGTGTGGAACCTCAGTCGGAAACCAATTGGCGTTTGGCCAATAATTATAATGTGGCACGTATCGGTTTCGTGAACAAAATGGACCGTGCCGGTGCCGACTTCCTGAACGTAGTGCGTCAGGTAAGAGAAATGTTGGGCAGCAATGCAGTGCCACTGCAATTGCCCATTGGAGCTGAAGACAATTTCCGTGGTGTTGTGGACCTCATCAACTTCCGCGGAATGATTTGGAATGAAGCAGATAAAGGAATGACCTATGAAGTAGTTGACATCCCTGCAGATTTGTTGGATGAAGCTACCGAATGGCGTGAAAAACTACTTGAAGCTGTTTCCGAATACGATGATACCCTGATGGAAAAGTTCTTTGAAGATCCTTCTTCCATCACGGAACGTGAAATATTGAATGCGCTCCGCAAAGCAACTTTGGAAATGAAAATCGTTCCAATGGTTTGTGGTTCTTCTTTCAAAAACAAAGGTGTGCAAACCATGCTCGATCTGGTGATGGAATTGATGCCAAGCCCGCTCGACAAGGACGTAATCAGGGGTACCAATCCCGATACCGAAGTTGAAGTGGTGCGCAAACCGGATTACCAAGAGCCATTTTGTGCCCTGGCATTCAAGATTGCAACCGACCCATACGTAGGACGTTTGGCATTCATGCGCGCCTATTCAGGCAAACTGGACGCAGGTTCTTATGTACTTAATACCAGAAGTGGTCAGAAAGAAAGGATTTCGCGTATCTTCCAAATGCATGCCAACAAGCAAAACCCCATTGAGTTTTTGGGTGCCGGTGATATTGGCGCAGCTGTAGGTTTCAAGGACATTAAAACCGGTGATACCCTATGCGCTGAAAATCATCCGATTGTGCTTGAAGCAATGAATTTCCCTGATCCTGTGATTGGTTTGGCCATCGAGCCTAAAACTCAGGCCGACGTGGATAAACTGGGAACCGCACTTGCTAAGCTTTCTGAGGAGGATCCTACCTTCCGTGTGCATACAGATCAGGATACCGGTCAAACAGTGATTTCCGGCATGGGTGAATTGCACCTTGAAATCATCGTAGATCGTTTGAAGCGCGAATTCAAAGTAGAATGTAATCAGGGTGCACCTCAGGTAGCCTATAAAGAAGCAATTACCCGGAACTTCACCCACAGGGAAGTGTACAAGAAGCAGACTGGTGGACGTGGTAAATTCGCTGATATTCAGTTTGAATTAGGTCCTGCCGACGCAGATTTTACCGCGGAAGGACTGCAGTTTGTGAATGAAATTGTGGGTGGATCTATTCCCCGTGAATTCATACCATCCGTTGAAAAAGGCTTCAAAGCGGCAATGGAAAATGGTGTACTGGCCGGTTACCCAATCACCAGGATGAAGGTTCGTTTGTTCGATGGTTCATACCACAACGTGGATTCTGATTCACTCTCATTCGAAGTAGCCGCACGCGGCGGTTTCCGTGAAGCTGCAAGAAATTGCGGTCCGGTACTGCTCGAACCAATCATGAAACTGGAAGTGGTAACGCCTGCCGAAAATACCGGTGACGTAATGGGTGACCTAAACCGTCGTCGCGGACAGTTGGAAGGTATTGACGAACGCGCAGGTTCTCAGGTGGTTAAGGCAAAAGTTCCGCTGAGCGAAATGTTCGGTTATGTAACTTCCTTACGCACCATTACCTCCGGTCGAGCTAGTTCAAGCATGGAGTTCAGCCACTATGCTGAAACACCGAGGAATATTGCCGATGAGGTGCTTAAGAAAGTGAACGGAAAATCATCATCTAACGCATAAAAGTAAATAGTTCAATGATCAGCCATAAGATCAGGATAAAGCTCAAGTCTTTCGACCATAACCTGCTTGACAAGAGCACGGAGAAAATTGTAAAGGCCGTAAAACAAACCGGTGTAGTGGTTAGTGGTCCTATTCCACTGCCAACCAGAAAGAAAGTGTTTACAGTACTTCGTTCACCACACGTGAACAAAAAGGCCAGGGAACAGTTTCAGGTATGTTCATACAAACGTCTCATCGACATCTACAACAGTTCTACTAAAACCGTTGACGCACTTATGAAACTGGAACTTCCCAGCGGCGTTGACGTGGAAATCAAAATATAACTATCATCATGCAAGGATTAATCGGTAAAAAGTTGGGCATGACCAGCATCTTTGACGAAAACGGGCGCAGTGTAGCCTGTACCGTCATCCAGGCTGGTCCATGTGTTGTAACCCATGTGAAAAATGAGCAAAAAGATGGCTATAGTGCCATTCAGATTTCATGGGGCGACATGAAACCCAAGCATGCCTCCAAAGCCATTACCGGGCATTGCGCCAAAGCGAACACAGCGCCTAAAAGAGCGTATCATGAGTTTCGCAACCCAGAAGGCGCTGAGGCCACTGCACAAATCGGCGACGTGTTAGATGTAAATATCTTCACAGAGGGAGATTTTGTGGATGTCATCGGAACTTCTAAGGGAAAAGGATTCCAAGGTGTTGTAAAGCGACATGGCTTTGCGGGTGTGGGAGAATCAACCCACGGTCAGCATAACCGTCAGCGTCACCCTGGTTCCATTGGCGCTTGCTCGTTCCCAGCCCGCGTATTCAAAGGAATTCGCATGGCAGGACGCACCGGAGGCAGCAGGGTAAAAGGAGTGAACCTCCAAATTTTAAAAGTAGTATCAGATCAAAACCTTTTGATTATAAAAGGCAGCATCCCTGGCTACAATGGTTCCACGGTAATAATTGAACGCTGAGATGGAATTTAAAGTCTTAAACAAAGAAGGTGCAGAAACAGGCAGAACTGTAGTTCTTCCGGAAACAATTTTTGGTATTGAACCAAATGATCATGCCATTTATCTGGATGTGAAACAGTTCCTGGCAAATCAGCGTCAGGGGACGCATAAATCTAAAGACCGCAGCGAAATCAGCAAGAGTACCAGAAAGTTGTTTCGTCAAAAGGGTACCGGTGGCGCGCGTCACGGCAGCATTAAAGCTGGTATTTATGTAGGCGGTGGACGAATTCATGGTCCACGTCCAAGAAACTACAGTTTCAAACTCAACAAGAAGCTGAAAAGATTGGCACGTTTCTCTGCGCTCAGCTACAAAGTGAAGGAAAATCAAATCAAGATTATGGAAGATTTGACCATGGATGCGCCTAAAACCAGTGACTTCAGCCGTATGCTTGGCAACCTGAATGTAACCGGCAGAACGCTGTTTGTGACACCTTCACTCAACAGGAATGTGTACCTCTCTGGAAGGAACATACCCAATAACCGAATCATGAATGCTTCGGATTTGAACACGTATGAAATTATGAAAGCCCATAACCTGATTCTGTTCGAATCTTCGGTTAAGGCAATCGGGGATACTTATAACAACGATTGAGATGGTACTGAAAAAACCCCTTATTACAGAGAAAATGACAGGCCTCACTGAAAAGAGGCAGCAGTATGGTTTCGTTGTCGATCCCAAAGCCACTAAAGACGAAATCCGCAAAGCGGTTGAAGACTTTTACAATGTTCAGGTGGATCGGGTGAACACGATGATCGCAAGAGGTAAATCACGCAAGAACAGGCGCACTGGACAAATTTCGGGATACAATAAAGCTGTGAAAAAGGCAATTGTTACCCTGAAGGAAGGTTCAACTATTGATTTTTACGAAAATATCTAAAGAGTAATGGCACTGAACAGATTACGTCCGGTAACTCCAGGAACGCGCTTTCGCATCGCGAATGCCTTTGCTGAGCTTACTTCTGATAAACCAGAGAAGTCACTGTTGATCCCCATCAAGAAAAGTGGTGGTCGGAACAATACAGGAAAAATGACAATGCGCTACATTGGCGGAGGCCATAAGCGCAAGTACAGGATTATTGATTTCAAGAGAGACAAGATGGGTATGACTGCAGAAGTAATGTCCATCGAGTATGATCCGAATAGAACGGCGTTTATTGCCTTGGTAAATTATGCCGACGGCGAAAAGCGGTACATCGTTGCACCAACTGGCCTGAAAGTAGGCATGAAGGTGGAAAGCGGTCCTGGTTCTGCTCCTGAGGTTGGAAACGCATTGCCTATGAGTCAAATTCCTCTGGGTTCCATGATCCACAACGTAGAAATGCAGCCAGGTCAAGGTGCGCGCCTTTGCAGAAGCGCAGGATCTTCTGCACAGCTTCTGGCTCGTGAAGGAAAGTATGCGGCCATCAAATTGCCTTCAGGTGAATCGCGCCTGGTATTGGCCAATTGCATGGCAACCATCGGAACTGTTTCCAACAGCGACCACAGCAATACGCGCAAAGGAAAAGCAGGCCGCTCACGCTGGTTGGGCATCCGTCCACGAGTGCGTCCGGCAGCAATGAACCCGGTAGATCACCCGATGGGTGGTGGTGAAGGTAGGAATAAAGGTGGTCAACCACGTTCCAGAAACCTTATCTATGCTCAGGGTCAAAAAACCAGAAGTACCAAGAAAGGCAGCAGCCGCTTGATTATTGAACGCAGAAAGAGCAAACGTAACAGCAAATAAACTACATGGCACGATCGCTGAAAAAAGGCCCGTTCGTAGACTTTAAACTCGACCGGAAGGTGGCCAAAATGAATGAAACCAATAAAAAGACCGTGATTAAAACCTGGTCCAGGAGGAGTTTGATTATTCCGGACATGGTTGGTCACACTTTTGCAGTGCATAACGGAAATAAATTCATCCCTGTATATGTCACCGAAAACATGGTAGGTCATAAGCTTGGTGAATTTGCACCAACGCGTACATTTAAAGGACACAATAAGTAAGAAGCAGGATGGAAGCAAGAGCAATTTTAAGAAACTGTCCCATGTCGCCGCGCAAAATGCGTCTGGTTGTTGATCAGATTCGCGGTGTAAATGTGGATAAAGCATTGAATATCCTGCAGTTCAGTCAGCGTCCATTGTATGCACAATATGTGAGCAAGCTGCTTAGAAGCGGTATTGCAAACTGGGCACAAGCAAATGAAGGCAGACGCATCGAAGAAAGCGACCTGTTTGTGAAAACAGTAATGGTTGACGCCGGGTTCACTATCAAGCGTCTGCGTACAGCGCCACAAGGTCGTGGAAACCGCATCAGCAAGCGCAGCAACCACATCACCATTATTGTGGATAGCCGTCAGGATGTTGGCGCACAAAAATCAGCAGAATCATTAACCGAAGATACAAACGCATAAAATGGGACAAAAAGTAAACCCCGTAGGTCTGAGGTTGGGAATCATCCGCGGTTGGGATTCCAACTGGTTCGGAGGTAAGAATTACAGCGATAAACTGGTCGAAGACGAGAAAATTCGCAAATACCTCCGCGTGCGCATTCCCAAAGGCGGAATAAGTAAAGTAATCATTGAACGCACCATGAAGCGCATCACCATCACCATCAACACTGCCAGACCAGGCATCGTGATTGGTAAAGGTGGTCAGGAAGTGGATACCATCCGTGAAGAGATTCGCAAAATCACCAAGAAGGATGTACAAATCAACATCAATGAAATAAAGCGTCCTGAATTAGATGCGAAATTGGTAGCCGACAGTATTGCCAGTCAGATTGAAGGAAGGATTTCTTTCAAGCGTGCACTCAAAGGTGCTATTGGAAGCTCTATGCGCATGGGTGCTGAAGGGATTAAAATTCGTATCAGTGGTCGCCTGAATGGTGCAGAAATTGCGCGTACTGAACAATACAAAGATGGTCGTACACCATTGCATACCCTTCGCTCGGATATTGATTATGCTTTGAGTGAAGCCCAAACAGTATATGGCAAGATTGGCATTAAAGTATGGATTTGCCGTGGAGACATTTTTGGAAAGGTAGATCTTGCCCCTGTGCATGAGAAATCTGACCGCAGAGAAGGACATGGTGGACGCGGTCCGGGCCGTCGTGACCAGGGTGGTAACAATGACAGGCGTCGTCGCACTGGCGGTGACCGTGATCGCGGACCAAGAAGGGATAACCGATAAAATAGAGGAGCAATGCTGAGTCCTAAAAGAACCAAATTCCGCAAAATGCAGAAGGGCCGTGTGAAAGGCCTTGCAACACGCGGTCATCGTCTAAATTTTGGCAGCTGTGGCTTGAAGAGCCTTGAACCTGCCTGGATTACTGCACGTCAAATTGAAGCGGCACGTATCGCACTGACCCGTTATCTGAAAAGAGAAGGTCAGGTATGGATACGAATCTTCCCCGACAAGCCTGTAACCAAGAAGCCTGCTGAAGTGCGTATGGGTAAAGGTAAAGGTGCACCTGAATATTGGGTGGCCATCATCAAGCCTGGAACCATCATGTTCGAAGTGGCAGGTGTTCCCCTGGAAATAGCTCAGGAAGGAATGCGTTTGGCAGCCATGAAATTGCCCGTGCAAACTAAATTTGTTGTAAAACCTGATTTTTCAGAGGATAACTGATTATGAAATACGAAGAAATCAAATCAACGCCAACGCGCGAATTGATCGAACGATACAAGGAAGAACAACTTCGTTATCAGAAGTTGCGCTTTACCGATGCCGTTTCTAAACTGGATCAACCCAGCAAATTGAAAGAAGCCCGTCGGAACGTAGCCAGGTATCTTACTGAATTGAATGCCCGCCGCATCACATTTGAAACTGCGGCTTTGAAACGTAAAGAAGAACAGGATTAATGGAAGCCAATAGGAACGCCCGCAAAGAAATCGTGGGACGCGTAACCAGTGCAAAAATGGATAAAACCATTTCTGTAGCGGTGGTGCGCAACGTAAAACATCCGAAATACGGAAAGTACTTTAAGAAGACTAAAACCTTCTATGCTCATGACGATAAAAATGAATGCGGCGAGAATGATGTAGTGCGCATTATGGAAACGCGTCCGCTGAGTAAAATGAAGCGTTGGAGGCTTGTAGAAATTGTTGAAAAAGCCAAGTAATGATACAGCAGGAAACCAGACTCAAAGTAGCCGATAACAGCGGCGCAAAAGAAGTGTTATGCATTCGTGTGCTCGGTGGTACCGGCAGGCGTTATGCCAGTGTTGGCGATAAAATTGTTGTGAGCGTGAAGTCCGCTATGCCTTCTTCAGGTATGAAGAAAGGTGCTGTTTCAAAGGCAGTAGTTGTTCGTGTCAAAAAAGAAGTTCGTCGTCCCGACGGATCGTATATCCGATTTGATGAAAACAGCTGCGTGTTGCTCAACAACAACGACGAACCCAAGGGTACCCGTATCTTCGGACCTGTAGCACGCGAACTTCGCGACAAACAGTTCATGAAAATTGTTTCACTGGCTCCGGAAGTTCTATAAGAAGTTATGAAACTGAAAATCAAGAAAAACGATACGGTGAAGGTAATCGCCGGTGACGAAAAAGGAAAAACCGGCAAAGTGATCCGCGTAATTCCGTCAAGCAACCGCGCAGTGGTTGAAGGTTTAAATTTGGTTACCAAACACTATAAGCCAACGGCCCAAAATACCAGCGGTCGCATCGAGAAAATTGAAGCCCCCATACACCTGAGTAACCTCATGGTTATGGAAGGCAGTGATGTGGCTAAAGTTGGCCGTAAGCAAGACGCTGAAGGCAAGAACAAACGTTACAACAAGCGCACAGGTTCATTCATCGATTAATACAAATTACATGAACTATTCACCAAGGCTGAAAACGCACTATAAAGAAACTGCTGCTCCTGCAATGATGCAGAAATTCGGATATGGTAATCCGATGGAAGTACCTAAAATTACCAAGGTTTCATTGAACCAAGGCGTTGGAGCTGCTGTATCTGATAAAAAAATGATTGACGCTGCAGTTGACGAAATGTCGCGCATCGCAGGTCAGAAAGCACAAGCTACCATCTCCAGAAAAGCAATCAGTAACTTCAAACTCCGGGAAAACATGCCCATTGGAGCTAAGGTTACGCTGCGCGGGGACAGAATGTATGAATTCCTGGAACGTCTTACTTCAGTAGCGCTTCCTCGTGTTCGTGACTTCCAGGGTTTAGCTGTAAAAGGTTTTGACGGCAGGGGTAATTACACCCTTGGCATTACCGAACAAATCATATTCCCTGAAATTGATATCGACAAAGTAAGCCGCATCAACGGTATGGACATCACAATTGTGACAACAGCCAAGACCGATGAGGAATGTCTGGAACTTCTTCGCAACATGGGCTTTCCTTTCAAAAGCAAATAATTAGATGGCAAAAGAGTCAATAAAAGCTAGGCAGCGCAAAAGAGAGCAAATGGTTGCTCGTTATGCCGATAAGCGCAAAGCCCTGATTGAAGCAGGCGATTATGAGGGCTTGCAGAAGCTTCCCAGAAACGCATCACCGGTTCGCTTGCGCAACCGTTGCAAAATCACTGGTAAGCCAAGAGGCTACATCCGTACCTTCGGTTTGTGCAGGAATATGTTCCGTCAAATGGCCAACGATGGCAAAATCCCCGGAGTAACTAAAGCCAGTTGGTAATTTTTAAAAGAAACAATCATGACTGACCCAATAGCAGATTACCTTACCAGATTGCGGAATGCCATTCATGCAAACCACCGCATCGTGGAAATCCCTGCAAGCAATATCAAGCGTGAAATCACACGTGTGTTGTACGAAAAAGGTTACATCCTGAAGTACAAATTTGAAGAAACAGAGAACCATCAGGGCGTAATCAAAATTGCACTGAAATACCATCCCATCACCAAAGAATCTGCCATCCGCGATCTGATCCGTATCAGTAAGCCAGGTTTGCGCAAATATTCCGGCAAAGATGAACTCCCACGAGTGCTGAATGGTTTGGGCGTAGCAATCATCACTACGAGCAAAGGTGTAATGACCGATAAAGAAGCCCGTCAACACAATGTGGGCGGAGAAATTTTGTGTTACGTTTCCTGATCAAAAGAGAAAAAAAATGTCACGCGTAGGAAAATCAATCATTAAACTGCCTGCCAAAGTGGAGGTAAGTATTGATTCAGCAAACCTGGTTACGGTTAAAGGACCTAAAGGTACGCTCACACAACAACTCAATCCTGGTTTCACCATCACTCAGGAAGATGGAAATCTTACTGTAGTAAGGCCCGGTGAAACCAAGCAGGATAAAGCGCTTCACGGCCTCTACCGTTCACTCATCAACAACATGGTTATTGGTGTACATGACGGCCATACTGTAAAGCAAGAATTGGTAGGTGTAGGGTACAAAGTGAGCAATCAGGGAAACATCCTTGACTTCTCTTTGGGACATTCGCACAGAATAGTTCTGGAAGTTCCGAAGGAAATTCAGGTGGTAACAGAAACCGTAAAGGGACAAAACCCCAGCATCACCATGACCAGTGTTGACAAACAGCTGCTCGGTCATATTGCTGCTAAAATTCGCTCTTTCCGCAAGCCTGAGCCATATAAAGGAAAAGGTGTTCGTTTTGCAGGCGAACAGTTGAGAAGGAAAGCCGGTAAATCTGCATCTAAATAAGTGATCAAGAGCAATGGCAACGAGAAAAACGTCCAGAAGAGATAAAATCCGCAGAAGAATCCGCGGTAAAATACAAGGCACACAAGAAAGGCCCCGCCTGAATGTGTTCCGCAGCAATACCGATATCTACGTGCAAATTGTAGATGACCTGAAGGGTCATACATTATGTGCTGCTTCCTCAAAAGAAAAGGATATTGCAGCTGTAAAGGAAACCAAAGTGGCCAAAGCTGCTATGGTCGGTAAAAAGATTGCGGAAAAAGCAATTGCCGCTGGAATTACATCGGTGGTATTTGATCGCGGTGGTTACCTTTACCACGGCAGGGTAAAAAGCCTGGCTGAAGCAGCCAGGGAGGGAGGTCTTCAATTCTAAACTACAGAAATGTCCAATCAGAATATAAAACGTGTTAAGTCCAGTGACCTGGAGCAACTTACCGAAAAAGTTGTGGCCATTAACCGTGTAGCGAAAGTTACTAAAGGCGGTCGTACGTTCAGCTTTACAGCGATTGTTGTAGTTGGGAATGGCAAAGGTGTTGTTGGTCATGGCCTTGGAAAAGCTTCTGAAGTTCAGGATGCCGTTACCAAGGGTATTGAGGACGCCAAAAAGAACCTGATCAAGGTGCCCGTAATCAATGGAACCGTACCACATCCACAACATGGAAAGTTTTGTGGTGGCAATGTATTCCTTAAACCCGCGGCTCACGGTACAGGCGTAATCGCCGGTGGTGCGATGCGTGCCGTTTTGGAGAGCGCTGGTATTCACGACGTATTGGCAAAGTCGAAAGGCAGCTCAAACCCACACAACGTGGTTAAAGCAACCTTCGATGCATTGACCAAAATGAGGGATCCTTATACCGTGGCCCAACTTCGCGGTGTTCATTTGAAGAAAGTTTTTAATGGTTAAGAACATGGCGAAAGTGAAAATTACCCTGGTGCGCAGCGCCATAGGTCACCCTAAAAATCAGAAAGCAACTTTGGTTGCACTCGGATTGCGTAAACTTCACCGCAGTCGCGAATTGGAACTCAATCCCCAACTATCGGGTATGATTGATACAGTGAAGCATTTGTTGACGATAGAAACAATAGACTGAACTTATGAACCTCAGCAACCTCAAGCCGGCTCCCGGTTCGGTAAAGAAATCAAAACGTATTGGCAGGGGCCAGGGCTCCGGAAAAGGTGGAACCTCTACCAAAGGTCATAAAGGTGCTCAATCACGCACAGGTTATTCTCGGAAGGTAGGTTTTGAAGGCGGACAAATGCCGCTGCAACGCCGTATTCCGAAAGGTGGTTTCAAAAACATCAACCGTGTAGCGTACGCAGCCATAAACTTGGATGTTTTGCAACAAATAGCAGAAGAAAAGAACATCAACAAAATTGACTTTACAGTGTTGATTGACCGCAACATGGTTGGCAAGAATGATTTGGTGAAAATCCTGGGACGTGGTACTCTTTCCGCTGCACTCGAAGTGCATGCGCATGCGTTTTCTTCCTCAGCTAAAGAAGCCATCGAAAAGGCCGGTGGTTCCATTCAAATAATCAACTGAAATGCGACGTCTGATCGATAAGATCAAGGATATCTGGCGTATTGAAGAACTTCGTACGCGGATCAAGAATACGGCATTGTTCCTGCTCGTTTATCGTTTGGGAACATTCGTCATTCTTCCAGGTATTGATTCAGAGGAATTGTCCGGGCTTCAGCAGCAATCAAGTGATTCGCTGCTTGGTCTGGTGAATATCTTTGCAGGTGGTGCGTTTGCACGCGGGGCCATTCTTGCCCTTGGTATCATGCCGTATATTTCTGCTTCCATCTTCATGCAACTCGTGTCATTAGCCATTCCGGCTTTTGCCCGAATGCAAAAAGAAGGTGAAGAAGGGCGCAGAAAAATCAACCAATATACCCGCATCCTGACCATAGCCTTTACCGCCGTTCAGGCCATTGGTTATCTGAACAACATGATTACCACACCGAACAACCAACGTGCATTGTTGATATTTACAAATCCCGATGCCATGTCTCAGGGTTGGTTCATGTTTACCAACGTGATCTTGTTAACTGCCGGAACCATGTTTACCATGTGGTTGGGTGAACGAATCACAGATAAAGGCCTTGGAAACGGTATTTCCCTCATCATCATGGTGGGAATTATCGCACGACTCCCAACAGCTTTTGTGTTTGAACTGGAATCAACATTCAATAAACGCGGTCCGTTCATTTTCCTCATAGAAATGTTCATCTGGATAGCGGTTATCCTTACGGTGATATTGCTCACGCAGGGCACCAGGAAGATCCCGGTGAATTATGCGAAAAGGGTAGTGGGTAACCGTCAGTATGGCGGACAGAGGAACTACATACCGTTGAAAGTGCTTGGCGCAGGTGTAATGCCTATCATTTTCGCACAAGCCATTATGTTCCTTCCAGCTTCTTTCATGGGACTGTACAAGAGCGGAAATGTGCCTGCATGGTTGTTGAACCTTGCCGATACAACCTCTGTAACACACAATGGAATCATGGTGTTGCTGATCGTACTGTTCACTTACTTCTACACGGCCATCATCTTCAATCCAATGCAGATTGCTGATGATATGAAGCGGAACAATGGATTTATTCCCGGAATTAAGCCAGGTAAGAAAACCTCTGAATTTATCGATGATGTGATCAGCAGGATTACGCTCCCCGGTGCACTCTTTATTTCAGCGGTTGCAATTATGCCTGCCATCGCGCAAGGAAGCATCTTGGGTGTGAATCCGGAGTTCGCCCAATTCTTTGGAGGTACGAGCCTGCTGATTTTGGTGGGTGTTGTTCTGGATACACTGCAACAAATTGAGAGTTTTCTCCTGATGCGTCACTACGATGGATTAATGCGCAGTGGCCGAATTAAAGGCAGGATGGGTATGTATCAACAACAACAGGTTGGAAATTAAAACACAATAACATATTTTTGCAGCCCTTTAGAAATGCCGAAGCAAGACGCAATTGTACAAGACGGAGTAATCATGGAAGCGCTTTCAAATGCGATGTTCCGTGTGAAGCTTCAAAATGGACATGAAATCATTGCTACAATTTCCGGCAAGATGAGGATGCATTACATAAGGATTCTACCCGGAGACAGGGTTAAGGTGGAAATGTCGCCTTATGACCTGACCAGGGGCAGAATCTCGTACAGATACAAGTAAAAGACATGAAAGTAAGGACTTCTGTAAAGAAACGTAGCGCAGACTGCAAGATCGTTCGCAGGAAAGGTAAGATCTACGTAATCAACAAGAAAAACCCCAAGTTTAAGCAAAGACAGGGATAAGAACATGGCTAGGATAGCAGGTATAGACCTTCCCAAAAACAAAAGAGGTGTAATCGGCCTCACCTATATTTATGGTATAGGTCGCAGCACAGCAGAAAAGATTCTGTCTGATAGCGGCATTGACGAAAGCAAAAAAGTTTCCGATTGGAACGACGATGATTTGTCAAAAATCCGCGGATTCATCACCAACAATCTAAAGGTTGAAGGGGAATTGCGATCTGAAACTCAACTGAACATCAAACGTCTCATGGACATTGGTTGTTACCGTGGGTTGCGCCATCGTAAGGGTTTACCATTGCGTGGACAAAGAACACGGACCAATGCACGGACCAGGAAAGGCAAGCGTAAAACAGTTGCCGGTAAGAAAAAAGCAACTAAATAATAAGTAGAAAGTACGGACAATGGCGAACCAGAGAAAGGTAACCAAAAAGAAAGTAAAGGTTGATCCGAACGGCCAGGTACACATACAGGCTACATTCAGCAACATCATCATATCCATTACCAATACGGAAGGGCAGGTTATTTCTTGGTCCAGTGCCGGTAAGATGGGATTCCGCGGATCAAAGAAGAACACACCTTATGCAGCTCAAGTAGCAGCTTTGGATTGTGGGAAAGTGGCTTTTGATGCGGGCTTGCGCAAAGTGGATGTTTGGGTAAAAGGCCCAGGTTCAGGTCGTGACAGTGCAATTCGTAACCTCCAGGCAGTAGGTTTGGAAGTTGCTACCATTACCGACATTACTCCTCTTCCCCACAACGGCTGTCGCCCAGCAAAACGCCGTAGGGTTTAATTCATACAGACAATACATTAAATGGCTAGATACAGAGGTCCAAAATCCAAGGTTGCCCGCAGGTTCAAAGAACCCATCTTTGGTCGCGATAAGGCACTGGAAAAAAAGAACTACGGTCCGGGTCAGCACGGGAATGCCCGTCGCCGTCCTAAACAATCAGAATATGCGATTCAGCTTGCTGAAAAGCAAAAAGCTAAATACATCTACGGCGTATTGGAACGTCAATTTTCCATCACCTTCCGCCGCGCTGCCGCCAAAAAAGGCATTACCGGTGAAATCCTTCTGAAGTTGTTGGAAGCCAGGCTTGACAATACCGTATTCAGACTGGGAATTGCTCCTACCCGCCGCGCTGCGCGTCAATTGGTAAGTCACAAACACATTACCGTAAACGGTGATGTGGTGAATATCCCTTCATACAGCCTGAAACCAGGCGACGTGGTGGGCGTTAGGGAACGTTCAAAATCCCTGGAAGCCATTGTCAACAGCACTTCTAATTCCCGTAAGCGCTTTAATTGGCTCGAATGGGATGCAGCAGATTACAACGGAAAGTTTCTGAATTATCCGGAAAGGGATGAAATCCCCGAGAATATCAAGGAGCAGTTGATCGTAGAATTGTACAGTAAATAATCAGTTTAGTAAGGAAAAACAATGGGTATCATACCATTTCAAAAACCTGACAAAGTGGTCATGCAAAAAGCCGATGATTTTCATGGGCTTTTTGAATTTGGTCCTTTGGAAAAAGGTTATGGCGTAACCATCGGTAATTCCCTCCGTCGTATTCTGCTTTCTTCTCTTGAAGGTTATGCAATTACAGGTGTGAAAATTATCGGGGTTGATCATGAGTTTTCAACCATCAAAGGGGTAATAGAGGATGTTGTTGACATCGTGCTCAACCTGAAACAGGTTCGTTTTAAGAAAACCTCCAGCGCTGAAGACTCTGAAAAGATTTATATTTCCATTAAAGGAAAGGATCAGTTCACCGCTGGCGACATAAGCCGATATACCAACAGCTTCACCGTGTTGAATCCTGAATTGGTTATTTGTAACCTGGAACCAACCGTGAATATGGAAGTAGAATTGGTGGTTCAAAAAGGAAGGGGCTATGTTCCGGCAGATGAAAATAAGCCCAAGGATGCTGCCATCGGCTTCGTAGCGGTTGATGCCATCTTTACGCCCATCCGAAATGTAAAGTTTACTGTTGAGGACTTCCGTGTGGAGCAAAGAACCGACTACGAGAAACTCGTGCTTGAGATTACCACCGACGGAAGCATACATCCTGAAGAAGCACTCAAAGAAGCTGCAAACATCCTGATTCAGCACTTTGTGTTGTTCAGCGATGAGCGTATGATTCCCAATCCTCATGAAGTATCCGCTTCTGAAGAAGTAGACGAAGGGTACCTGCACATGCGTAAAGTTTTGAAGACTCCGCTTGCTGACCTGGACCTCTCTGTGCGTGCTTACAACTGCCTGAAGGCTGCGGAAATCAAAACCCTTGGCGAACTGGTAAGCTATCATATCGAAGACCTGCTGAAATTTAGAAATTTCGGCAAAAAATCACTGAGTGAACTCGAGGAGTTTGTTCGTGAAAAAGGGTTGAATTTCGGTATGGATGTGGTAAAATACAATTTAACTGAGGACTAATACCGGGATAAGCACGTAGATCATGAGACACGGAAAAAAAGTAAATCATTTAGGCAGGACCGCACCTCACAGGAAAGCCATGCTTTCCAATATGGCTGCCAGCCTTATTAAGAATAAGCGCATCGTTACCACGGTTGCCAAAGCAAAAGCCCTTCGCGTATATGTTGAACCATTGATTACCAAATCAAAGGAAGACAATACCCACAACCGCAGAACAGTGTTTGCCTACCTCAGGGATAAAGATGCCATTAAAGAATTGTTCGGTGTTGTTTCTGAGAAAGTTGCTGCTCGTCCAGGTGGTTACACCAGGATTCTGAAAATGGGAAATCGTATGGGGGACAACGCCGAAATCGCAATGATTGAGCTTGTTGACTTCAATGAATACTTCCAGGGCTTCACCAAAGAAAAAGCCTCAGCGAAGAAAACAACCAGAAGAAGCAGAAGTAAGGTGAAATCAGAAGCAACCGCAACTGAATCCACCGATGAAGTTTCAGAAGGATGATTTGGATAAGTTCCTTAAAAGCCGGTCAATCAGACCGGCTTTTTTCATTTATGGATAAATTGTTTCTTTCCCTGATGTTTTCCACGTGTAAATTTGTACTTCCAGATGACGGTCAGCGTTAAGACTCCGGCGAAGCTGGTCTTGCAAGATGGAACCATCTTTCAGGGAACAGCAATAGGGAAAATAGGTACTACTTCAGGCGAAATAGCTTTCAATACAGGCATGACGGGATATCAGGAGGTTTTTACAGATCCTTCTTATACCGGTCAAATCTTGATCATGACCAACGATCATATTGGCAATTATGGGGTGAAATCGGATGAAGTGGAGTCTGATGGCATTCAAATCTCAGG
>JBEDND010000181.1:0-5686 GCA_041170785.1 Bacteroidota bacterium
CATGGGCGGCATCATTGTGGTGGACTTCATCGACATGAAGGACCCCCAACTCAAGAAGAATTTGAACCAGGCTTTGAAGGAAGCCATGAGCAGCGACCGCGCCCGACATACCATTCTTCCCATGAGTAAGTTCGGTTTGGTGGAAATTACCCGCGAACGGGTGCGTCCGCAAACGGTAATTTCCAATACAGAAACCTGTCCATCGTGCAATGGCAGCGGCCGTATTGAAAGCAGCGTTCAATTGTTCGAAATGCTTGAAAACACGCTGATTTACCTCTGGGAAAACCTGAATCACCAGGGTGTTGTACTCAAAGCACATCCATTCATCGCCGCGTACATCAGTCAAGGATTCCCGTCGGTGCGCTTAAAGTGGTGGTGGAAATACCGCCATTGGCTGAGGGTTGAGGCCGTGGATACGTTTCACATCGGTGAATATCGGTTTGAAGATCGCCACGGAAAGGAAATTTCCAGGCTGTGAATGTAGCCTTTTCCAAACGTCGGTAAGGCCTGTGCACAAGCCCTGGCCGGGAACGCCCTGCTCCATGTTTATTTTGCAGGGTATGAAACATACTGCATTTATTGGTTTGTTACTCCTGCTTCCAGCCTGTGTCAGTAAGAAAAAATTTCAGGAACTGCAATCAAGCAGCCAAAATCAGTTGAATCAATATCAGGAACAACTAACTGCCCTGAAGGCTAGTCTTCAAGAATTGGAAACGGGTTTAGAACAGAATTTCGCCACCATCTCCAAATTGAAGTCTGATACCGCACAAAAGGCGCTGCTTATTTCCAGAAGTGAACTCCTGACGACCGATTTAAACCGAAAACTTGCCGAATGTGAAGCGGAGCAGCACATCAAACTGCAAGACTTTAACCAGGAAATCAGCAAAAAAAACCAAACCCTTCAGCAGAAAGAAATGGCCTTAAACCAAGCCCTATCAGATGCCGAAGCGGAAAAGAACCGTGCCCGACAACTGCAGCAATTTGCAGCGGAAAATACAGCAGAACTGAAGCAAACCCTGGCCAGGGTGCGGCTGTTGGAGCAAGAACTTAAACGAAAAGATTCTGCCGCCATAGCGTTACAAACTTCCATCCGCGAAGCCCTCACCGGTTTTCGTGGGAATGGCCTCAACGTGGAGGTCCGTAACGGAAAAGTATATGTGAGCATGGCCGAGCAACTGCTGTTTAAAACGGGAAGTTCTGTAGTTGATCCCAAAGGAAAAAATGCATTGATGGCGCTGGCTACTGCCCTCAAAAATCAGCCTGAAATTCTCATCAATGTTGAAGGTCATACCGATAATCAGCCTATTCGCGGCGGATTGGTTAAAGACAATTGGGATTTGAGCGTGCTGCGCGCAACATCCATCGTGCGCATCCTCAGCATTGAAGGACAGTTAGATCCAACAAGAATTCAGGCCAGCGGCCGCGGTCAATACCAGCCGGTTGATGCAGCATCCACCCCGGAAGCAAGAGCCAAAAACCGCCGCACCGAAATCATCCTCACCCCGCGGTTGGATAAAATATTGAACCTGATTCAACCCTGACGCTGTGGAATTGCTGTTGCTGGCCATCGACAAAACCCGGGAATCATGGGTAGAAGATGGATTTCGCATCTATGAAAAGCGCCTGCAGCATTACGGCCGATTCAGGTTCGAATCCGTTATTGCCACCAAAACGCTGCTTCCCAAAGACGAACAAATAAAACGGGAAGAAGAGGCCCTCCTTAAGTTGCTCAAACCGCAGGACAGCATCGTACTTTTAGATGAACAAGGCAAAAACATCAACTCTGTGCAATTTGCGCAATGGCTCAACCTCAAATGCAGCCACAGCCGGGGACGAATTGTTTTCATCGTTGGAGGTCCTTTCGGCTTTTCATCAGGCTTCAAACAAGGAAAAGAGCTGATCTCGCTAAGCCCAATGACCTTTTCACACCAAATGGTTCGGGTAATTTTTGCCGAACAACTATACCGCGCCTTCAGCATACTGAATGGTGAACCTTACCACCATCCCTGAAAACTACTGCTCAGTTCAGGATGCGCCGGATTTGCACAAACCTTGGCTTGTAATAGCTTGAACTCAAACGATCATACGTAATGCCTTTGTTTACGGAGGCGTGGATGAAGTATATATCTGAAGGATTAGATTCTACAATGATGCCCACGTGTCCAATCACCGATGCATGAATGCTTCTTCCGTTGAAGCAGATGATGTCTCCGGGACGGCACGCAGATTTACTTACCTTCTGTCCGAATTGCTTGTACAACGAAGAGGAAGCTGGAGTTTGGACGCCAACCTGGTGAAACACGTAACCTATAAAACCTGAACAATCAAACCCTCCGGGTTTTTTCCCGCCATAGCGGTAAGGCGTTCCCAGGAACTGCTCGGCGAAATTCACCACATAATCTATTTTGCCTAAGGTCAAAGGCAGGGAAACAGAATCTATTTCCGTTTCGATAACGGATACTTCCAGAGAATCGGCAGGTCCTCCGATGTTTGGGAAAATTGACGTGGCAGCCTTGCTCGTAAACGAACAAAGCAGCAGGCCAAAACCGAAGAGGATTGCGTTTTTCAGGGTAATGAATTTTTAAATGTTGTGTACGTTGTGACGTTGCGGTCGGAACCCATGCATCCTAACGTGGTTTTTCTGTCTTTAATGCGCTGAACCCTGTTTTCGGGGCTGGGATGTGTGCTTAGGAATTCCGGAACACGCGCACCGGAACCGGTAGCCAGCAATTTTTCAAAAAAGCCCGCTGAACCTGCTGCGTCCCAAGTGGTTGGACACAAATAGGAAACAGAATAGTCGTCGGCTTCAGACTCTGCCTCTCTGCTGTATTGCATTTGCTTCAGTCCGGCTACAATCCGTACCAATTGGCCCTGATTCCGACCAAAAACAATGTCGAACAATACAGACAAACCAAACTCGCGGGTCATGGCGTCGGTGCTGTGTCGTTTATCGGCATGTGCCATTTCGTGTCCCATCACACCGGCCAATTGATCTTCACTTTCCAGGTATTTCAGAATGCCGGTGTAGAAGTAGATAAAACCTCCGGGCGTGCAAAAGGCATTCAATACAGAATCGTTGCGAATGATTCTAAGCCTCCATGGGAAGGCGTCCTTATATACAATTTGACCGGAATTCAGGATTTTATTGCGTATCCCATACAGGTAGGCATATTGTGCGGCATAGACGGCAGAATCAAGCACTACAATGGAGGAGTCTTTTTCAAATTCAGCGGCAACTTGTGCCCCAAAGGCCAAATCATCCTGAATGGAAAAGATGTTGATGTCGCCATCCTGGTCGCGGCAGCCAGCCAAAAAGGTCAATCCTGCGCTGAATAATACGAGCAATGCGGTACGGAAATGCATCAATACAATTGCATGCAAAAATAATACCGTAAAGGAAAGGTTCAGAATGGATAACCAATGCCCAAGGTAAGAGCTGTTTGGTCTCGAATAAAACCAGGTTGTCCGATTTCGCGAATCACCCAACGCTTATTGGGTTTTTCGGAGGGATCTCTAAGCGGAATGCCCCAATCGAATCGAATCATGAAGAACGAAAAGTCAAAACGCAATCCCAGGCCGGTATTCATGGCAACTTCCGAAAGAAAGGTATTGCCTTGAAACAAACCTGGCAGTACTTGACCGCGGTGTTTGAGGTTCCATACATTTCCGGCATCCAGGAATAACGCACCCTCCAGAAAATTCCGCAGCAGCGCAAATCGATATTCTGCATTTGCCTGCAGCAATAGTTCACCTGAACGGTCGAACAGCAAGCCCCCGCTGGAATCAACAAAAGCACCCGGGCCCATGCGCCGTGGCCTCCAGGCGCGGAGGCTGTTGCTTCCCCCTGTAAAAAAACGTCTGTCGAAAGGCAAAACGCTGTTGTTGCCGTAAGGCAATCCCAAGCCCACATGGCTGCGGAATACCGCGGCATTGTTTTCGTCGAACTTTACGTTGTACCGCACATCAAACTCACTGCGTAGAAATTGGAAATAGCGCACCCCTAAGGCCTGATAACTGGTATCCGTGCGGCGCTCTGCATCCATGGAACGACGCAACAGCCGATGTAGGTTTCCGCTTGTTTCCAGCAAATTGGCACGGATGTACCAATAACTACCTTCACCAGACTCATTTCGGGTATTCAACACAAAACCCAAACGCGCGGCGGTGATGAGGTGATCCGTGAATATTCGCGTTACCAAAAGTGAATCTACCGAACCCAGCTGGACCCTGAAATCAGGGGTTAAGCGGTTGCGGTTATAGCTTATTTCTGTTGGGGTATAGTACCAGTTCAGGTGCCTTTTTGTCCATTGGTAGGTGAAGCTTGCCGGCAGCGTTCTCCTGGTGAAATTGGGATTTCCCTCATACTGATACGACAAACTAAAAATGGTTCGAACCTTACTGATGTCGGCCTTGGGTAACAAATGCTCCAAAAGCAAAGGCCTGGAAATGGCAAGGCTGGCATTCCCCCCGGCCTGAAAGCCGTACAAAATGCTGCGTTTTTGGTCATCGCTGCTGATAATGGCTTCCAGGGAACCCAAAATATTTGTGGTGAATTTCTCTCCGTTTTTCAGCAGATTACGGTTGGTAAAGCTAAAGTTTCCAGCCAAACCATAGGAACTGACATTGTTTGCATTTACGTTGGTTCCCGAACTGCCTTGCGGCGAATAAATACCCTGTGGTTCCAACGCATACGACTGGCGTACCGCCGTTTTCATGCGAATGAATAAATCCATGGAATCCACCGTATTTCCTGGCAAAACGGAACCGAAAGAAATGTCGATGAATCGGAATAAATCTGTGGCAGCAAGGTTGGCATAGGTGGCATTATGCGCATCCTGTTGGTACAAGCCACCCGGTTTCAGGGCACTTGCCCGCAGCAATAAGTCGGGCTTCAGCGGATAGCCATTCATCACAAAACAGGCATTGCTGCCTTGCAAACAAAGGGTATCTACCTGCTTGTACGCGCGGTATGAGGCTGCTGTTTCAAGTTCATACCATACCTTCCGGATGACCCTTGGTTTGATGTTCCCTACGGAGACGAACACCTGTACGGAGGCGGCCGCCTTGCCCTGAAGTGTGTCTAACTCATAGCGAATCAGGTCTTTACTGAAGCTGAAAAAACCCTGATTGCGCACGGCTGTGCTCATGGAAACACGCAATGCATCCAATTGATCAAAAACCACCGGCTTTCCGGGTCTGACCTCTGCCTCTTCCATCACCCTTTCGCAGATCTTTCGGATGCTGTCATGGGTGCACACAAGGCTGGCAGAAGCAATCCTATACTGAACCCCTGGACGAACATCATAAAGCACCCTGGCTCGTTGCTTCCTGGACGTCCAGGTCCATCCCACCTCGCTGTTAAAAAAACCATGGTGAAACAGGTATTTTTCCAAATTTTCAGCACTAAGGGCCACCAAACTGGTATCCAGAAACACCGGCGCTTCACCAATTTCTTCACGGAGTTTACGTCGCCATTTTTTGGAATCGTTTTTTTCGGGGTGTTGAATAGAAGTTCCCTTCTTGTACAACCACAAATAGAAGGGCAATCTGCCGAATAATATTTTGCGATTTGGCTTATGCAGGATTTGCTTGCGCGCATCCAAACCCGCTGGCAATGGCTGTTCCAGACTCACCTTATAATGCACCAAACGATGCTGTTCTTGCGGAACCAGTTTATTCAGATTGC
>JBEDND010000182.1:0-7139 GCA_041170785.1 Bacteroidota bacterium
GGCATGGTGAGCACGGAAATAGCCTTCATTGGCCGGGCAATGCGGATGGCTATAGGTTCCGGGAATGTCATCCCCAGTCTTTTGGGAAACAATTCCCCAAGCACAATAGACAAATAGGTAATAAACACTACGATGATAATCACCGCTAAGCTTTGTGCATACGGCTTCAACGATTCATAACCCGACAAAAACGCCGTTACGTCATCGGTGAGCTTGTCTCCGGAATAAACACCCAGCAAAATGCCGATGAGTGTTATTCCAATTTGAACAGTAGATAAAAAACGTGTGGGGCGATCGGCCAATTCCAGTGCGGCTTTAGCACCCGAACTACCCTTTTTTCTTGCATGCTCCAGCTTAAAACGACGGGAAGAAACAAGCGATAATTCTGACATGGCAAAAACACCATTCAGCAATACAAGCGCAATGATGATTATAAGTTCCATGACGATCTACTCATTGTGGGTTCAAATACATCCTGCGTGCAAATCGGATGTTCGTCTAAAACTTTGGCCGGGCTACTACACGGGCCAGGCTCGTCAGGCAATGGACAATGTTCTTTGGTATTCATAATTTTCTGGCTATTACGCGTTCAGCGGCGGCCACAATATACGGAGTATCCAGTCCATATTTCACAAGAAGCTCTTCGGGTTTGCCACTTTCTCCGAAAGAATCATGCACGGCAACCATTTCCATGGGCAGTGGGAGCTGTTGTACCAAAAGTTGTGCAATAGCATCGCCAAGGCCTCCATTCATCTGATGTTCTTCGGCGCTTACCACACAACGTGTTTTTCGGGCGCTGTTCAACACCGCTTCCTGATCCAGAGGCTTGATGGTATGTATGTTGATGATTTCAGCGCTGATTCCTTTTTCTGCCAAAGCTGTTCCGGCCTGTATCGCTTTCCATACCATGTGACCGGTCGCGAAGATGCTTACATCTGCTCCTTCCTGAAGCATCAGTGCTTTGCCTATTTGAAACGGCGTGTCCGGTGTGGTAAAAATGGGCCATTTGGGCCTGCCAAAGCGCAGATAAACAGGGCCATGGTATTCGGCGATGGCCATAGTTGCGGCTTTGGTTTGGTTGTAATCGCAGGGATTGATGACCACCATTCCGGGCAACATCTTCATCAGTCCGATGTCTTCAAGAATTTGATGCGTGGCTCCGTCTTCGCCCAGGGTGAGGCCGGCATGTGACGCACAAATTTTAACGTTCTTATCGGAATAAGCGATGCTCTGACGGATTTGGTCATACACGCGACCGGTAGAGAAGTTGGCAAAGGTTCCGGTAAATGGAATCTTGCCTCCTGTTGCCAAGCCGGCTGCCATACCCATCATGTTGGCTTCGGCAATGCCAGCCTGAAAAAATCTGTTTGGATATTCGTTCTTAAAGGCATCCATCATCAAAGAACCGGTCAGGTCAGCGCAAAGTCCTACCACCTGCTCGTTCTTTCGGGCTGCTTCCAACAGTCCATCTCCAAAACCGGATCGGGTATCTTTATGCCCAAGAATTTCAAATTGCTTCATCAAGGATTTGCTTTATAGGGAAATGTTGACTGCTGTTCCGGTGTTGATTTTAAATGGCTTTTCAAAGGTATAAACCGTTCGGGTTTCGGCTTTGTAACGTCCAATGATTTTGTATTCGCCGGGCTGCATGATCAATACCTGGCTCATTTTATTGGGGTCAATATCGCATACCCATTCAACTTTATTGTTTGCCGTGCGGAATACACCGGCTACCACATCCCTACCTACAGTCAATTGCAGCATTCCCGGTCCGGGAATTTCAATAGTGAATGTTTGGCTTTGTTTGATGGAAATCTGCTCCAGATAAATCCTGGGGGTGGTCAAAATTTCAATGTCATACACACCTGTCAGGTAGCGCTTCTTGGTATTGAAATCCTGAAGGTTTGCTGTTTTCATGCTTCCGGACTGCCGCACAATGGCGCTGAGTCTGTCGTATTTGGTTACACCCCCAATTTTCAGGTGTAAATCGCCCTGGGGTGTATTTAATCCGATGGTATTGTGCCGGCCGGGTATTACCTCAACATCGTTTTTCTGAACGGGAGGAATGGTATGCGCAATGATGTCATATTTGCGGACCGGATCGAGATAAATGGTATCCGGAACACCTTTCCCGTTCATGGTATGGATGTAGTTTTCAACAACGGCACCGGAAGCATGATCGTAAACGGTTAGTGGAACATTCGTTTCGTAAGGCAGGTTGTTGATGTCCAGCAGGTTGATCTGGCAGGTGGTATTGTTTAATACCTGACTCATGATGACCCCCAGTATTTTTTCAAATTCCTGCTCATTCTGGGCATTAAAAAACCGACCCACACAATTATATGCCGCGCGAAACTGCTCGCTGTTGGCGCCAATTCCTATGATGAACGGGCGCAAGATGATTCCTTTTTTCTGCAATGCCTCACTCACCGCGCAGGGATCGCCATCACATTCTTCCAGCCCGTCGGTGATGAGGATGATGATGTTGCGGCTTTTGTCGCCCGCCGGAAAATCATTGGCTGATTCCAGCAGTGAATTGGCAATCAGCGTATAACCCAATGGCGTGACCGCGTTGAGTTTGGTAATCAGTTCTTTGTGGTTGTAGGGTCGAAACGGAACTTCCAGACGTGTGTCCTTGCAATCCTTGCGGGTGATGGGAACGGTATGACCGAACACGCGCAATCCCAACTCAAGATTCTGCACCTGCCTGAGGCTGTCAACCAATTTAGTCATCAGCTTTTTGGCGATGGTCATACGGTCACTCTGATCCATTTGGGCAGACATAGAGCCTGAACCATCCAGAACAAACAGAATTCTGGTTTTGGGTGCTGCCTGTGCGCTGCCCTGTGCCTTCAGGGAAGAAAGATGAATGGTCGCGGCAAGAAAGGCGGCGAAAATTTTGAGTGAAGCTGTCCTGTACATTCCGATTGTTTAGTAGTCCCCTAAGGGTGTTTCGGGAAGTTGCGCCAAGGCTTTGGCAAGCTGTTCATCGTTGGGTGCTTTTCCGTGCCATGCATGTGTGCCGGTCATAAAATCCACGCCCATGCCCATTTCGGTTTTCATCAGCACCACAACAGGCTTTCCCTGATGCAATCGAGACTGCGCCTGTGGGACCACCTGAAGTATTTCTTCCATGTTGTTGCCGTCCATGTGCAGTACTTCCCAACCAAATGAAGCAAACTTGTTGCCAAGATCGCCCAGCGACATTACTTCATCGGTGCTGCCATCAATTTGTTGCCTGTTATAATCTACTGTCACCAACAGGTTGTCCACCTTGTTATGTGCAGCAAACATCAGGGCTTCCCAGATTTGTCCTTCCTGCAGTTCTCCGTCGCCTGTATTGCAATACACCAGATTGGGATCTGCGTTCAGTTTTTTGGATAAAGCCAAGCCCACTGCTACCGAAACACCCTGTCCCAGGGAACCTGATGCGATGCGGATACCCGGCAATCCTTCATGCGTGGCCGGATGTCCTTGTAAACGACTGTTCAGCTTGCGAAACGTGGCCAATTCCGATACAGGAAAATACCCACTGCGCGCCAAAACACTGTAAAAAACAGGCGAAATATGCCCGTTGGACAGTATAAAGACGTCCTCACCTTCGCCGGTCATGGAGAACTGCTTCGGATGATGTTTCAGAAAATGAAAATATAGGGCGGTAAACCAGTCCGCGCAGCCGAGCGATCCACCGGGATGTCCGCTTTGTACTGCGTGGACCATGCGGATGATGTCGCGGCGCACCTGCCCGGCGATCATCTTAAGTTCCTCAACGCTGGCCATTGATGTTTGCAAATTTACCCACTAAATACAAAGAACACGCACAAGTTATACCCAAGTCAGGTTCCCGATGTCCGTTAAAGTTTAAAAACTTCAACGGTAATTCACTTCCACACGTGCCCGGTAGCTTTTTTCCTTTTTCCGTTCCGAAAGCTGTATATCGCTGACTTTGGGATAGGGTTCCAGACTTTGCATCACAAAACGATAATTCCCGAACACAGGTTGCAAAGAATCCGGAATATTGCCTTCGGTTAATTTCAGGGGCGAACCATTCACCGTCAAGCGCACCACAGCCCTGCCGGCCCAAAAGCAATTGGCTCCTTCCGGACAACGGCTGTCTTCTTCCACAGCTTCAAAAGATATACTTAACGGTGTTCCGCTCTGTGCATCCTGAACCTGTGCCTTGCCTCCCAAACGCACAGAAAAAGGAGTTCCAACGCTGGTATGGATGAACTCAGGTGCGCAAGAACCCATGAACATCGGAAGAAGTAAAAACAGAATTGTTGCTTGTTTCATTTCATCAAAGGTAAAGCCAATCCGAATCTATTTCCGTCAATTTGACCAACGGGCCTGGCTATTTTAACCCACAAATCCGACTTTTTGTCTATAATTCAACCCGAATTCAGTGCCTCAAAAGACAAAATGTCGGCGATTGGTGAAATGGAAACGTATTTGAAATCCGGAAAACAGATCATTGAACATACTATGAATGTGAACAAGTTCACCGTAAAAGGACAAGAAGCCTTAAGTAAGGCTCAAAGCACCGCGCTGGAATATGGACAGCAAGCCATCGAAAATACGCACCTCCTGCACGGTATGCTGGAAGAGGACGCAGAACTGATGAGCTTTTTGTTTGGAAAAGTTGGCGCCAACCTGAAACGTGTGGAAGAAGCTAACCTGGCCCACATCAAAAGCCTTCCTAAAGTATCCGGAGGCCAGGTTTACCTCAGCCAGCCTGCCAACACCACGCTGGTTCAGGCTGAAAAAGCCATGCGCAGCTTCGACGACCAGTTCATCACCAACGAACATTTACTACTGGCCTTACTAGAAGCCAAAGACAGCACAGGCAACTTGCTTAAAGACGCAGGCCTGCGCCGTGGCGACCTGGAAAAAGCCATCCGCGAGGTTCGCGGCGGGCAGAAGGTAAGCTCTGAAACCCACGAACAACAGTTCAACGCCCTGGGCAAATACGCCGTAAACCTGAACGAACAGGCACGCACAGGCAAGCTGGACCCGGTGATTGGTCGCGACGATGAAATCCGCAGAGTATTGCAAATCCTGAGTCGCCGTACCAAGAACAACCCGGTACTGATTGGCGAACCCGGCGTTGGTAAAACTGCCATCGCTGAAGGCCTGGCACACCGCATTGTGAAGGGCGATGTACCCGAAAACCTGAAGAGCAAAACCATCTTCAGCCTAGACATGGGCGCGCTGATTGCCGGTGCCAAATACAAAGGCGAATTTGAGGAACGACTGAAAAGCGTGGTAAAGGAAGTCATCGGCAGCGACGGTGAAGTGGTGCTGTTCATTGACGAAATCCATACCCTGGTAGGCGCAGGTCGCAGCGAAGGCGCCATGGATGCGGCCAACATCCTCAAACCAGCGCTGGCCCGCGGTGAACTGCGCGCCATCGGCGCCACCACCCTGGCCGAATACCAGAAATACATCGAAAACGACAAAGCCCTGGAACGCCGATTCCAGAAGGTGATGGTGGAAGAACCAGATACGCAGGATGCCATCTCCATCCTCCGCGGACTGAAAGAACGCTACGAAATTCACCACCGCGTGCGCATCAAAGACGAAGCCATCATCAGCTCCGTAGAGCTCTCACAGCGCTACATCAGCGACCGTTTCCTTCCCGATAAAGCCATTGACCTGCTGGACGAAGCAGCCTCCAAACTGCGCCTGGAAATGGATTCCGTGCCGGAAGAGCTGGACGAACTGAACCGCCGCATCATGCAACTCGAGATTGAGCGTGAAGCTATCAAACGCGAAAACGATACCGCCAAAGTGGAACAACTAAGCGCAGAAATCGCCAACCTCAGCGAAGAACGCAACAGCATCAACGCACACTGGCAACGTGAAAAGGAAATTGTAGATGCCATCCAACAAAACAAGGCCCGTCTGGAAGACCTGAAACTGCAAGCCGACCAAGCCGAACGCAACGGCGACTACGGCAAGGTGGCCGAAATTCGCTACGGATTGGTGCGTCAAACAGAAGAAGAACTTCAAAACATGCACCGGCAACTCGCTGAAGTGCAATCCGACAAGCCGATGGTGAAGGAAGAGGTGGACAGTGAAGACATCGCCGAGGTGGTGAGCCGCTGGACGGGTATTCCGGTACAGCGCATGATGCAGAGCGAGCGCGAGAAACTACTGCACCTGGAAGCCGAACTGCACAAACGGGTGATTGGACAGGAAGAAGCCATCAGCGCCATCTCCGACGCCGTACGCCGCAGCCGTGCCGGCCTGCAGGATCCGAAAAAACCCATCGGTTCCTTCATCTTCCTTGGAACTACCGGTGTAGGTAAAACAGAGCTGGCCAAAGCCCTGGCAGAGTTTCTGTTCAACAGCGACCAGGCCATGGTACGCATCGACATGAGCGAATACCAGGAGAAGCATACCGTAAGCCGCCTCATCGGCGCACCTCCCGGCTATGTGGGTTATGAAGAAGGTGGTCAGCTTACCGAAGCTGTGCGTCGCAGACCCTACAGCGTGGTGCTGCTGGATGAAATTGAAAAAGCCCATCCGGATGTGTTCAACATCCTGCTGCAAGTGCTCGATGATGGCCGCCTCACCGACAACAAGGGTCGAACCGCCAACTTCCGCAATACCATCATCATCATGACCAGCAACCTGGGTTCCGACATCATTCGTGAACAATTTGAACAGATCACCGATGAAAACCGGGAAAGCGTGATGGCCCGCACCAAAACGCAGGTCTTCGAACTGCTGAAACAGGGCATTCGTCCGGAATTCTTGAACCGCATCGATGAAGTGATCATGTTCGAGCCGCTGAACCGCGATCATGTGCGCAGCATTGTTGAACTTCAGATGCAGCAAATCATCCGGCAGCTGGCAGAAATGGGCATTCAGCTCAGCGCCACGGAAGCGGCCCTCGACTGGCTGGCTCAGCTTGGGTATGACCCACAGTTCGGTGCCCGTCCGTTGAAGCGGGTGCTGCAAAAACGGGTGATGAACGAGCTCAGCAAGCAGATCCTGTCAGGCGCCGTGCATAAAGACAGCCGCATTGAGCTGGTTTGCCAGGGTTCGGAATTGGTTTTTCGGAATTCATAATTGATAAGCAGGCCCCAACTCCGGAGGATTTAAAACACGCTTCGGGGTTGGGGTTTTTAGGCGTG
>JBEDND010000183.1:0-7564 GCA_041170785.1 Bacteroidota bacterium
ACAATCAGCTGTTGATGTGCAGAAATGAATCAGTAAACATTCACTTTCAGGACGGGAGTTCCTTGTTTGGAACTTTGTTAGGCGCAACCCGCAGCGGCGGCATCCTGGTACGCGATGCCACGGGCAAAACCCATGAATGGCACCACCCGCAAGCCCGGATAGTGATGTAACCTATATCGAACTTACCCGTTTCACCACACACCACATGCACGAAATCCTGGCGATTGACATAGGAAACACCCGCAGCAAAGCCTGTTTGTTTAACACTTTGGGGGAAATAACCAAGCGTTTTCAGGATCATTCCCTGAGCCGCAGCGAAATCCAGGAGCTCATCTTCAAACATCCGGTGGGCATCATTTCCGATGTGAGCGGCGATCCAAATCCCTGGCAACAAGCCGATCAATACCTTCTGCTGAATGGAACCACGGAAACGCCGTTGCGCTGCACCTACGAAAGCCGTGCAACCCTTGGACCCGACAGGCTGGCCCTGGCGAATGGCGCCTGGTATTTGTATCCCGGACAAAACAGCCTGATCATCAGCCTGGGCACCTGCATCACCTACGACTTGGTTCTGGAAGACGGAAGTTATCCGGGTGGCGCCATTTCACCGGGGCTGCAAATGCGCTACCGGAGCCTGCATCAGTTCACCGGCAAGCTTCCGCTGGTGGGCCACCGCGACTTCGACGGAAACATTGGAAAAAACACCGAAGAGTCTATTCTGGCAGGCGTCCAACACGGCATCAACGGCGAAGTAGCAGCCTGGATGCGCCAAACCAAACACCAATACAAAACACTGAACATCCTCTTTTCAGGCGGAGATGCAACAAGCTTCGGTCTTTCAGACCAAAAGCGGATATTTGCGGACCCGGATTTGCTGTTTCGGGGATTATATGCGATTTGTCGCCATCATGCCATCTAAAACCAGTTTCCGCACACTTGCCTTTTTGTTGGGCCTTTTTCTGCCGTTTGGCCTTCAGGCGCAAAATTCTACACAGTCGCCTTATTCCAACTTCGGCATCGGAGAACTGGGCGGAGGCGAATTCAGTCAGATCAGCGCCGTAGGCGGACTCAGTCAAACAGCGGGTTCACGCTACCAAAACAGTCCGCTGAACCCTGCAACCCTTGGTGCTTTGCGCTACAGCAATCTCGATTTTGGTTTTCACGGCAGCAGCGGAAAAATCACCGCACTCAACAAACGCCGCGATGTAAATTCCGGAGGCTTCTCTTACCTCAACATGGCGTTTCCAACCATGAACAAAAACTTCCTTACCGGGACTTATGTAGATTCCAACGGCAAAACCAAACCGCGTTTTTTGAAAGTAAACATGGGTACTGCCTTCGGATTATCGCCGGTTTCTGCCGTAGGCTTCAACTATACACTCACCGATTCCAGCATCTTACGCCACGACGTGTACCACAATGGTGGCGGGGGCTTGAACCGTTTTTACCTGGCGCATGCCATTCAAATCGCCAACCGTTTGTCCATTGGATACCAGGCGGCTTACTTGTTCGGGCAGTTGCGCGACTTCAGCGTATTCAATCTGGAAGATTCCGGTTATTTCATGCGTTTTGAGGACCAGCGCAGCATCCTGATCAGCGGTTGGCAACACCGCCTGGGAGTGCACCTGAATTTCAACACCGGCAAAATCCACCACCTGTTGGGCGGCAGCCTGTTGTGGAACAAAAATACCACAGGAACCCAATCGCGTTTGGTGCGCACGTACAGCAGTGGATTCGGGGGATTTCCATCGTACAAAGACACCATTCTTTCAACCGTTTCGCAACAAGGGAACATCACCCTTCCCGACGGTTTTGCGGCCGGATACAGTATGGAACGCCCCGGAAAATGGCGCATCGGTGCCGAATACCGTCAGGAACAATGGGATAAGTTCAACGCTTTTTATACCAGCGGAAATTTTGCAACACGCAGCACCTGGGGCGTGGGCTTAAACATCAATCCTGAAGCACCCGCGCGCAAAAAAGGAGCCCGCAACCGCATTCCCATTGAATGGCGCATGGGGTACAGAAGTACTCAAACACAGAACCAATTCAACACGGCAAGTGGCATGTTGAACCTACAGGAACAAGCCTATACCCTTGGCGTAGGAATTCCTGTTTCGCGGCGCTATTTCGACAATACTTTTCTGCGCTCTCAACTCAACATTACCCTGGAATATTTGGATCGCGGTGGCAGCGCCGCCTTTAACGCAGGTTTGGCGCGCGAACAGTACCTGCGCCTCATCTTGGGTGTGAGCCTGGGTGATGTTTGGTTCGACAGAAACAAGTACAATTGATGCGCATCGGTTCACTGCTTTTACTTCTTGCATTCGCCTCTTGCACCAAGTTCACCAATAAGGAACTCAGAACCCGGAGTCGCGACACGGTACAGGCGAAAGAAGTAGCAGAACAGGTGGACATCAGCTATACGGACTCAGGCAAACTCAAAGCCAAGCTGCATACACCTGTGATGGTGGGCATCAAGCAAAGTGCCGAGCCTTACGTGGAAATGCCGCGTGGCGTAAAAGGTGAGTTTTTTGACGATTCCGGTCGCGTGGAAAGCTTCCTCAGCTCAGAATACGCCATCAGCTATACCAAGGTCAAGAAGGTTTTGCTGCGCAGAAATGTAGAGGTGATGAATGTGAAGGGTGAAAAACTCAATACCGAAGAGCTGCATTGGGACCAACGCTCGGGCAAGATTTATACCGAGAAGTTTGTGAAAATCACCACTGCCGACCAAATCATCATGGGCGACGGCATGACGGCCAATCAAACCTTTACACATTGGGTAATTAAGAAGGTTCGCGGCAGCATTAATTTGCAACATGATTCAACAACAGGTAGCCGTAGTGCTGTGGATCGCACTCACGGTAATCAGCGGAACTGAATGTATGTATCGCTTCATGCAGGAAGGTGCCGCTTCATTGTGGGGCTGGCTCTTGTTGCCTGCCTGTCTGTTCAGTCTGGTGATGGTATTCCGCAGCAGAAAAAAACGCGGACAGAAATTCGGTATTTCCGGCAAGAACAAGAAGCATAAATAAACCCTGTTGTATCAGCCTTCGTTTAGTCCTTTTCCCGCGCGGATTTGCTGTTCGCATTTGGCAATCCTGGCGATGCGTGTGGTTGCCTGTTTCGCTCCGCTGAAGTGCAACAAATACGCTCGCTGGCGCCCCGGAGTTAATGCCCTGAACGCAGTTTCCAGATCTGGCGCTTGCTGAAACCTTTGGGCCAGTTCTTCAGGGATAGGTCGGGATTCAATGGGTTTGCGTTCCACCTTCTTCCCGGAAATTTCAACCAAAATGGCCGCCGCCACAAGCCGCCTCAGTTCATCGGCTGCATCAGCCAATTCGGCCACGCTTCTGAACCTGAACTGCTTGCCTTCCTGAGAATCCTGACCGGCAAAAACCAAAATCCCCGCCGGATCATCCAACAAGGAACCTTTGAAAAAAGAAAGGCTGCAATAGTCTTTGAAAGCCGCCATCATGGCCACGTTCTTCCCCTGAAACACATAGCAGGGCATGCCCCACTTGATGCTTTCTTCCAGTTCCGTATCCTGCAGCAGCGCGCGCAGCGCCAGCAGTTCTTCATGCCAACGATGCACTTTACACTGCGGCGTGCCACCCAGCGAACAACGACCGCAGCCGGCTTCAAGATATCCGTCCACATCGTGGCCCCAGTCACGGAGTTTGGGTTTAGACATAGGGCGAAAATAAACTTTTACAAATTTTACTTTTCGGAAGATTTTTCACCGCCCATCTGCCTTCATGCTCACAGAAATCTCTATTCACCTATCTTCCACTGTCCGCACAAAAGCGCGAAAGTTTTCTTTATCAACAACAAGACCTGAGGCCTGGTGGGCGCTGAGAAACGAGTTGGGAATTTTGTTCCGGCCCCGACTGTTCCATTTGAACTCAAATGCACGGATGATGCCATTTTCTTGTTCAACAAAATCTAGTACCTGTTCCTGTACCGTCCGCCAGGAAAAATGAATATTCAGCGATTACATTCCCCAAAAATGATGGGTTTTAGCGATGTGCTCATTTTCCCTGAAATACCACAGCCCAATTCCATCCTGTTTTTCACAGATGGATTCCGAATACCACCCCGGCAACAACGCTAAAATTTTTCATAGAATCAGGCATTGCCGCAAGGGTGCTGCAGGAAAGCCGCGTCACGGTCAAGTGCTGGAAATGATGTAATTTCGCGCAAATTATTACACCCCTATGTGCGGAATCGTCGCTTACATTGGCCCGAAACAGGCCTACCCCATCCTCATAAAAGGCCTTAAGCGCCTTGAATACCGTGGCTACGACAGTGCGGGCATCGCTCTGATGAACGGCGACATGCGCGTTTACAAGAAGCAGGGCAAGGTTGCTGACCTTGAAAACAGCCTTACAGATCAGGATGTGGAAGGCAACATGGGCATGGGACATACCCGTTGGGCCACCCACGGCGTTCCCAACAACGTGAATGCCCACCCGCACAAATCACAAAACGGTGAGCTTGCGGTCATCCACAACGGAATCATTGAGAATTACATGACCCTGAAAGAGGGTTTGATATTGCGTGGCCACACCTTCGAAAGTGATACCGATACCGAGGTACTCATTCACCTCATTGAGGATGTGATGAACCATACCAACCTATCGCTCCAGGATGCGGTTCGCGCTGCATTGGCTCAGGTTGTTGGCGCTTATGCCATCGTCATTCTTTCCAAAAACCATCCGGAACACCTCATCGCGGCCAGAAAAGGAAGCCCCTTGGTGGTTGGTATTGGAAACGAACGCGGAGAGTATTTCCTGGCAAGTGATGCCACACCTATTGTAGAATATACCCGCCAGGTAATTTACCTCAACGATGGAGAAATAGCAATTGTGGACAACGGCCAACTGTCTGTAAGAACCATCGACAACGAAATTCAGACGCCTTATGTGCATGAATTGGAAATGAACCTCGAACAACTGGAAAAAGGTGGTTACGAGCATTTCATGCTCAAGGAAATTTACGAGCAACCCAAATCCATTTTGGACAGTTTCCGTGGACGAATCGACCCCAAAGAGGCGGAATTCCACATGCGCAGCATTTTTGAATATGAAGAGAAGCTGCGCAACATCAAACGTTTGCTTCTGATTGGCTGCGGTACCAGCTGGCACGCGGGCCTGGTAGGCGAATATCTGTTTGAAGAATACGCGCGCATTCCTGTGGAAGTGGAGTATGCCAGCGAGTTCCGTTACCGCAATCCGGTGATTTACAGCGATGACCTGGTGATTGCCATCAGCCAGTCGGGTGAAACCGCCGATACACTGGCAGCGATGGAACTGGCCAAAAACAACGGAGCCACGGTTTTTGGTGTGTGCAACGTGGTAGGCAGCAGCATTCCCCGCATGAGCCATGCCGGAGCTTATACCCATGCTGGCCCGGAAATAGGCGTGGCAAGCACCAAAGCGTTTACTGCACAAGTAACTGTTTTGGCCATCATGGCCATGGCTGTGGCAAAGCTGAAAGGCAACATGTCTGGCAACAGACTCCGCACCCTGATGTATGAGCTGGAATCCATTCCTTCCAAAGTGGAAAAAGCTTTGAAGCTCAACGACCAGATTGTGGACATCGCCTCGAAGTATAAAGACGCTCGCAACTTCTTGTACCTGGGCCGCGGATACAATTTCCCGGTAGCGCTTGAAGGTGCGCTGAAACTCAAGGAAATCAGCTACATCCATGCCGAAGGTTATCCCGCTGCCGAGATGAAGCACGGTCCGATTGCACTGATTGACGAGGAAATGCCGGTTGTGGTTGTTGCCACCAACAGCGCGCATTACGAGAAAGTGATCAGCAACATTCAGGAAGTGAAGGCCCGCAAAGGGAAAATCATTGCTGTGGTCACAGAAGGCGATACCAAGGTGAAAGAGATGGCTGATCATGTGATTGAAGTGCCCGAAACCGACGAATCACTGAGCCCGCTGATCAATACCATTCCCTTGCAGTTGCTCAGCTATCACATCGCAGTGATGCGAGGCTGTAACGTTGATCAGCCCCGTAACCTCGCGAAATCCGTTACGGTGGAGTAACTCCGAACCCAAGGTTTTGCTGCCATGCGCTTTTCCTATGGATCCTGTTTGCCATGACACAGATTTTACATAGGAATTGGCTTTTGCACATGTTTGCTTTTGCTGCATGAACAATACCTGTCACCTATCGAGATTACATTAAGTTTACACGACCTTAACAAGCTGTAGGCGACCTAAAAATTAAATTTACTCCATGAAAAAAATCCTTCTCCTCATGACAATTCTTGTTTGTTCTGTTGGTGCATTCGCCCAAACAGCAACTTCCAGTAAAAAGAAGGTGGAAATCAATCAGATTTTAGGTGATTGGAAATTGGTTGATTACAAGTATTTCACAAAACCCGCAAAACCAAAGCGTTTGACCGCTTGTGACTCAGGTATGATTTGGAGCTTTTATATTGACGATAAGACAAAAAAGAACCTTTTAGATTGTAAAGACACCAGCGATTCCTGTAAAGATTATCCTTTCCAAAGCGACTGGGTGTTGAGTGGTAGTAATTTGATCATCAGAAGAACCAAAATCATGGGATTCGGTGGAGTCTCTGCCAGTGGAACTTTTATCATCAAGAATATCTCGCAGAACTCTATGGTTTTGGAATTTCAAAAGAACAGTTACGTCTTCAGCCGATAAATCATTAAGGCAATTCGAAATAAAAGACCTTAAGTCTTCTCTTTTCGGATATTTACCTCGAGAAAACCGATAACCCCTAAACAAAAAAGGGACATCCGTGTTGGATGTCCTTTTTTTTCGGGAAGTTGCAGGTACACACCAAGGGCTGCAACCCGGCGATAAAACCCGTTAAAACTTACAAACCTACAGCCAACAATCCCCACAGCAGTGCCAGCCCAAGAAATGCCACTGCGAAAAGGAGGAACCGCCTTGACTGCTCGGCAACCTTATGACGTATCAAGGCATAAAGAAGCGTTCCTGCCGCGAGGAAAAGTGTTGCCGCAACATAATCTTCCCATCCCCAATTCATTTCTTCAGTATACGCATCTGCCAAAGCTGCAAAGACCATCAAGGGCAGCCACATAAAACCTGCGACTTTAAGCAGTGATTGACCCTTCATTCGCATGCAAAAAAAGGGGCAACATTGCTGTTGCCCCTTAACTACTTGTTTGTTTTTCGAACAATCAGAGGTTTTTTCTGGCCAGATAAAAGTCCACGCGGTCGATGCTGTTGTCGTTCAGCCGTTCGTTCATCTCGTCCAGGGTTTTGGGTGGAGGAATGATCACCTGATCGCCTTTCCTCCAGTTCAATGGCATGGCCACTTTGTGCGCGTCTGAAGTTTGCAGGGCTTCCAATGCACGTAGGATTTCATCCATGTTCCGGCCCACATTCAGCGGATAATACATGATGAGGCGGATTTTCTTGGAAGGATCAATGAAAAACACCGCACGCACAGCGGCAGTTTCGCTTTCGTTGGGTTGCAGCATGCCATACAGTTTGCTCACCTTCATGTCCAAATCGGCGATGATGGGAAAATCAAAATACACGCCGGTTT
>JBEDND010000184.1:0-4449 GCA_041170785.1 Bacteroidota bacterium
TATGCTTGATGACTGATTCATTACCTCAGACGGTTTAAACCGTCTGAGGTAATGAATCAGTCATCAAGCATAAAGTGGGAAGCCAGCCATCAGCGCGTGTACCTTTTTCTGCACACCACTCAGGATGGTTTCGTTGTTGTGGTGGGTCAGGGCTTCATCAATCAAAGCCGCAATCTGTCCCATCTCCGATTCTTTCAGGCCGCGGCTGGTCACAGCGGGCGTTCCCAGGCGGATGCCGGAAGTAACAAAAGGCGAACGGGTTTCAAAGGGAACCGTATTTTTATTAATGGTAATACCGCATTTCACCAAGGTGTTTTCGGCGAGCTTACCGGTCAGGTCATCACCTTTTGGGCGTAAGTCAATCAGCATCAGGTGGTTGTCGGTGCCACCGCTGATCACTTTATAGCCATGTTCAACCATGGCCTGAGCCAAGGCCTGGGCATTGGCCATCACCTGTATTCCGTAGGCGCGGAAATCTTCGCTCAGTGCTTCGCCGAAAGCAACAGCTTTAGCAGCAATCACGTGTTCCAGCGGACCACCCTGTGTGCCGGGGAAAACCGCAGCATCCAAAATGGCGCTCATCATTTTCGGTTCACCTTTCAGCGTCACCTCGCCCCAGGTATTTGCAAAATCCTTACCCATCATGATGATGCCACCACGCGGACCGCGCAGGGTTTTATGCGTAGTGCTTGTTACGATGTGGCAATGCGGCATTGGGTTGTTCAGCAAACCTTTCGCAATCAGGCCGGCGGGGTGTGCAATATCAGCAAGCAGCAGGGCGCCCACTTCATCGGCGATGGCGCGCAAACGGGCAAAATCCCAGTCGCGGCTGTAGCTGCTTGCGCCGCAAATCAGCAGCCTTGGTTTCCATTCACGGGCTTTAGCAGCTACCTTGTCGTAGTCGATCAGTCCGGAATCAGGTTCCACCCCATAAAACGCCGGCTGATACAATTTCCCCGAGAAGTTCACCGGCGAGCCGTGCGTCAGGTGTCCGCCATGACTCAGGTCGAAACCAAGGATGCGGTCGCCGGGTTTCAGTACACCCAACATTACAGCGGCATTGGCTTGGGCACCGCTATGTGGTTGAACGTTGGCCCAGGCGGCACCAAACAGTTCCTTCAAACGGTCGATGGCCAATTGTTCCACCTGATCCACCACTTCACAACCTCCGTAGTAACGCTTGGAAGGCAAACCTTCCGCGTATTTGTTGGTGAGCACACTGCCCATGGCCTCCATTACCTGGCGGCTGACAAAGTTCTCGGAGGCAATCAGTTCAATGCCTTCCTGCTGTCGGTGTAATTCCTGTTCAATCAGGTTGAAGAGTAGCGTATCGCGCTGCATGCCGCAAAGTAAACATCATGCAGTCAAACGTCAAACCAGTGCATGGGTCTATTTATCTGGACAATATAAAGGGATGACAGCAGCCGCAGCGGCATGGAAGCCACCGCATGGAACTAATTTTGTTGCCTGTTGTTACACCTTTTGAAACTTTGATCATGCACATCATGAACCATTCGTTAAACCGAAAAGCAGCAATCTATTTGCTGACCCCTCTGTTGGCCATGAGCGCCACCTCCTGTGTTTCCAAAAAGAAATTCCAGGCACAATTGAACAGGTATGAATACCTGAGCGACTCCTGCGACAAAATTCGTTTCATGCTGGACCAATGTCTGAGTGAAAAGTCAGGGCAGGTAAGTAAAATTCATGAGCTACAGATGGAAGTTGAAACGCTGAAGAAGAACACCACCAGTCTGGTGAGTCAGCTTACAGACTTATCCATCATCACCAAAACCCAGGCGGAAAGCATCAGCCGTTCTCTGGAAAACATCAATTCCAAGGAATCATACATCCGAAACATGCAAGCGGCCATGGCGCGGAAAGATTCATTAAATATGGCTTTAGTACTCGCATTGAAAGGTGCATTGAAGGATGTAAACGATAAGGATATTGACATTCGCATTGAAGGCAGCGCGGTATTCATCGCGATTTCCGATAAACTCTTGTTTCCGAGTGCCAGCATTGAGCCGGCTGCAGAGTCTAGGAAGGTGCTGAGCAAGGTTGCCACGGTGCTGAACAGCCGTCCGGACATACAGTTCATGATAGAAGGGCATACCGACAACAAGCCCGTGCTAGGCGGTACCATTCGCGACAACTGGGATCTGAGTGTACTGCGTGCTACCGCTGTTGCCCGCGTGTTGCAGAACGACTTCAAAGTAGATCCTAAGCGCATCACCGCAGCCGGACGCAGTGAATACCTTCCGGCGGCATCCAACGATACCGACCAGGGACGTGCCGAAAACCGCAGAACACGTATCGTCATTTTACCCCAGCTCGATCAGTTTATGAAGCTGATTGAAGATGGAACCCGCTGATTTTTTTTCTGACACACATATCAAAGAAAAGAGCCGCCTGCGGGCGGCTCTTTTCTTTAAAGATGTTTATTGATTTTCTGTTTCCGGGTCGTAATCGTAATTGATTTGACCGGCCATGCGCAGGTATAAAACACGACTGTATCTGAAGAAAATGGGCAGCAGCAGTGCCAGTGAGCCCAGAATCACCATAAACCAGGTATCTGGATCCTGAATGTTGAGCACACTGGTAAGCAACAGAAATTCACTGACCAGCGTTCCAACCGTGAATGCATAACTGACATACATTGCTCCATAATAGAAGCCGGTTTCGCGTTCAAACTTCAACCCGCAAACTTCGCAATTGGGGTGCATTTCCAGCAATGATCCGAGCTTCCAGATGGGATGACGAAACATCTTTCCCCGGCGGCAGCGCGGACAACGTTCACCTGCAAAGGCGCGAAGCCAGGATGGTTTTTTGGAATCGTGGGCGCACATGGTTCTATATTCAGGAAAGCACCTTTTTTACCGCTTCTTTCAACGTTTGCACCGGCACTGCTCCGCTGTGTTTCCAAGCAATGTTGCCCGATTTAAACAGCATCAATGTTGGCACTGCCTGAACCCTGAAACTTGCGGCTGCCTCAGGATTGCGGTCCACATCCACTTTGATGACCCGAACCTGATTGCCCATTTCCTTTTGAAACTGCACGAGCATGGGGGCCATCGCTTTACATGGGCCGCACCATTCGGCATAGAAATCAACCAATACCGGAGTTTCACCTTTAATGATCTGTTGAAAGCTTTCTTTAGCTGCCATAATGTGTTCAAAGTTCTGTTCTAAGAAAAAAGTATATTGTGATGCAGGTCACCTGAAGTCTTTTATTTCAAGCGATTCCGCAGTGAGGACCAGCCTCCGCCGTTATATACCTCAACACCTTTTTTCCGAAGCATACCTGTGGCCATGCCACTGCGTGTGCCGCTCTGACAGCAGGTGATTACCGGTTTCTTCCATCCCTGGATCTTTTTCAGGTTGCCGGATAGTTTATCCAATGGAATGTTTACTGCACCATGCACATGGCCGGCGTTGAATTCGCCTGGCGTGCGTACGTCCAGGATGACAGCGCCCTGCTCATGTAAGGCTTTGAGGTTGACGGAGGGACCGAGGCCCAAGAGTTTTTTGATGAATGTTAGCATGTGTTTTTTTAGGTATTAAAAGCAGCCAGATTGCCAAAGCACCTGGCTGCAATGAATGCATTATTTTTAGAGTAAAGTGCTGGGGCAAACATATTCAGAAATAGTGAACAGTTCTGATTCGCGGATAGCTTTAAAACCGCCGCGCACATCGATGAGCTGTTCATAACCCCGGGCCTTCAGGATGGAAGTGAAAATCATGGAGCGATAACCGCCGGCGCAATGAATGTATGCAGTTTTAGCGCGGTTTACCATCGATTGGCTGTCGTTCACATAATCAAGAGGCGCATTGATGGCACCAATCACATGTTCGCTGTCGTATTCACTCTTCTTGCGCACGTCCAACAGCTGCAAATCAGGCTGCACCTTCATCAGCTGATAAAGTTCATCAGCGTCAATACGTTTAACGGAATCCACTTCGTTGCCGGCTTTTTTCCAGGCCTCAAAGCCACCATCCAGATAACCGATGCAGTTGTCGAAACCAACACGTGCAAGTCGGGTGATGATTTCCTCTTCGCGACCGGGTTCGGCAACAATCAGCAGTTCTTGTTTTACATCCGGAACAAGGGTTCCCACCCAGGTTGCAAAACTTCCGTCAATGCCAATATTGATGGAATTTGGTATAAATCCACGGGCAAAAACTTCCGCATCGCGGGTATCAATAATCAGGGCCTCGGTTTCATTCGCAGCGGCTTCAAAAGCAATCGGAGACAACTGTTGCAGTCCGCGTTCCATCACCCGGTCCAGCGACTGATAACCCTTGATGTTCATGAGTACGTTTTGCGGGAAATAAGAAGGTGGAGGCGTCAGCCCTTCCAGTAAATCGTGGATGAACTGCTCCCGGCCAAGCAATGGGTTCAGCGCGTAGTTAACTTGTTTTTGATGTCCAAGGGTGTCGCTGGTTTCTTTG
>JBEDND010000185.1:0-13529 GCA_041170785.1 Bacteroidota bacterium
TAGTTTATGTGATGCAATTTCCTGAGGGATTTATGGAAAGCATAAATTTCACTTCACAAGCACATTACATAGGACAAGTTGTCATTTACTTTTCCACAAAACAATGACGCGTGCTCAGGCTTATTACCTTTGCCTGAATTATAAATACATCTATGAGAAAATACATTAACCCTCTCTTGAAGAACCTGAGCGTGGCTGTAATGACTTCGTTGTGCGCAACAGGACTTTCAGCCCAGTCACAGGTTGGCTCCGACATTATCGGAGGCGCAACCGGCACACACATGCAAATGGCCAATGCCTTATCTGCCAACGGCCTGACTGTGGCTGTTGGTGCTCCATGGACCAATTCCAAAGCCGGTGCTGTGCGCATTTTTGAACTGGTTAGTGGAACCTGGACTCAAAAAGGTTCCACCATCTTTGGTGAAGCCACCGATGACGAATCAGGTACTTCCGTTTCATTATCGGCCGACGGTTTGACTGTGGCTATTGGCGCTCCAAACAACGACGATGCCGGAGCTTCTGCCGGTCATGTGCGCATTTACCGTTGGAATGGCACTGCATGGGCACAACTCGGTGGTGACATTGATGGCATCATAGGCGGGGACCTGAGCGGTACCGCCATTCAACTTGCCGCTGATGGTAATACTATCATTGTTGGTGCGCACTCAAACAACGGTGCTTCAAATTCACAGACAGACATAGGCGCGATCCGCGTTTTCTCGTGGGGCGGAACCTCTTGGACCCAAAAAGGAAACACCATTTACGGCGAGAACAACGGCGATTTCTTTGGTTATTCTGTGAGTATTTCTGCAGATGGAAAACGTATAGCCGGAGGTGGAACATCTAACGACGATGGTGGAACCAATGCAGGCCATGTGCGTATTTTTGAGTGGAATTCAGGAACATCTTCCTGGACACAGGTTGGATCTGACATCAACGGTTCTGCAGGTGAAGAATCAGGCTGGAGTATTGGTTTGTCGCATTCCGGAGACACCTTAGTAGTTGGTGCTCCTAAGAGTTCTGCCAACGGCACCCGTTCAGGTGTTGCCCGTGTTTTTGAATTTGCCGGTAGTTCAGCCTGGACCCAGGTTGGTGCTAACATTAAAGGCGAAGCAGCAGGTGACTCTTCCGGTTTTGAAGTAGGAATTTCCTACAACGGACGTACCGTGGTAATTGGCGCTCCACGCAACAATGGTGGTGGATCAGATGCCGGTCATCTCCGTATTTTCAAGAATCTTGGTTCAGGCTGGGATCAGGCCCTGACTGTTGATGTTGATGGAACTGCAGCCGGTGAACAATTCGGTCGTCGTGTTTCTATTTCCGGAAGCGGCACCCGCGTAGCTGGTGGTTCAAGGGAATTCAGCAGCAACAAAGGCGTTGTACGCGTGTACACTACCGCTCCAAATACTTGTGCCGATGGTACCGTAGTATGGGACGGCGGCGGAAGAGACGAACAATGGAGCAACAGGTTCAACTGGGTTGGTGACAAGTGCCCTTGCGATGGTGCTAATGTAGTATTCAACCAAACCAACAACACCAAACATGCCATCATCCGTGATACGGTGAGCATGGGCAGCATCACTGCAACTACACTTTACCGTGGTTATATTCGTTTGGAAGGTGATACTGCAATGCTGACTGTTGGAACGATGATTCTGCAGGGAGCACAGGTACGCGCCGATAAAGGGAAAGGTCAACTATTCCTCGGCAATGTTGAAGTAACCTACAACAGCATGCTGTACACCGGTGTTAGAGGCCTGAATGTTTCCGGTCTGCTGTACATCCGTGGCGGTCAATTGCATCCGATTGCAGGCAGTACCCTGAACCTGAACAACGTATTTGTTGACAATAATGCTATTTTCAATTCACCTACCTCCAAAGGTATTGTGAACCTGAGTGGTTACCTGCGTCGCACTCCAGGCGGAATATTCCGCGCCAATGACTGCACCTGGAACATGACAGGCAATGCCTCTCATGACCTAAGCTACAACTCTTCAACTGTTACCACAACTACCTTCACCAAATTGAACATCCACAATACGGCCAGCTTCAGCAATGACAACATTGTTGTAACTGATTCGTTCCGCACCATCGGAGCTACTTCAAACGTAAGTGGCGGTATGTTCCAGGCTCAAGGCCGCGTGATGATCGGCAGCAGCAACAACACCATGACTTCCCTCACCTTCAACAAGGCGAGCGGCAATCAGATTCTTTCTTCTGTAAGCGCAGGTGGCCTGAGCGGTACTCCTGTAGTTATCAATAAAGCCACTTCAGGCAATGTAGTATTGGCAAGCGATGTTAACTTCGGTGCATTGACCTTGACCAAAGGCCTCATTGATCCTAATGGAAACAAAGCTACCCTGACCAGCAATGGCATCAGCGGCGGTAACAACACATCCTACATCATCGGAATAGCTTATGTGAATAAGACTGACGGTGCCTTATCCGGAAGTAAAATTGTTGTACCTATTGGTGGTAATTCCAGCAACTATCTTCCTTTGACCATCGTTACCTCCAGTGCTGTTAACGACTGGAAAATTGTTGCACTCGCAGCTGATCCTGCAGGCGTAGATCCAGACCTGCACAGCAGCCTGACTTCCATTAACAGCGCCAATTATTGGACCGTAGAGCGCATCTCAACTGATAATATTGATGTTTATTTTGGTCTGCCAACATCTGGTTCATTTGATCGCATTGCCTGGTTGGATAATGGATCATGGCGCAGCATTGGTGGTTCAATCGCAAGTGGTACAATCACCAGCACTGAAAACACCCTGTTCAAAAGTACCGGCACGTACAACCTGACTCAAGGTTTATTTACTGCGCCTCCAGCTCCAATCAACGTAGTTGCTGACAAAGACGCAGTGAGCGGTACTGAAGTTGCGCTGGATAAATCAGGTATCAACAGCCAGTCTGCTGCAAACTGCATGAACATGAACCTGTTCGTGTACCCAAATCCTGCACAAAACAGCATTCAGGTAGTGCTTCCTTCAGAAGCAGTGAGCTACCATGTGAGCGATTTGGCCGGACGTGTGGTAGGCAGCTATCCTGCTTCTGTGCGTCAGCTTGACCTGAGCAACCTGAACAACGGAATGTACCTGATCACCACAGAGGTGAACGGAACCAAACAGAGCATCCGTTTCGTGAAGAACTAATCAATAACAATAACCATTCGCTCTGAGTGGTAAAACAAAAGAAAGAGCCTCCCTCGGGAGGCTCTTTCTTTTTTAAAGTCCCCAGGATTCAGGGCTCTGAGATAAGTACCTTTTTGAACCGCGCATTTGCGCCACGGCCTATGCTGATGCGGCTTCTAGGCACACTCAATGTATTAGACAACAATTCAATTAAAGCCTTATTTGCCGCGCCATCTACCGGTTTTGCACGTAAACGAACCAGATAGCTTCCGTCTTCCAAAAGTTCCACTGAATCTTTGGCAGCGCCTGGCTTCACCTGTACATATAGTTCGCGCATCCGGCAAATAAAGCACGGCCTAACCTCAGGAGCAATGAAATAAACGTATATTTAAGCCAACTTGGAATACGATTACTACAAATTACTTGGTTTAAAAGTAGGCGCTGAAATTGCTGAAGTGCGGAAGGCATACCTTCAGGCAGCCAGGCGTTATCATCCGGACCTCAACCCTAACGATGCTGCCTCCGAGCAGATGATGAAAATCCTAAACCAGGGTTATGACCTGTTATCAAACCCAGGGAAAAAGGATGTTTATGATGCGATGCTTTACAGCTACTACAGGCAACAAAAACAACCTAAAACATCGGGTCGCGAAGGCTTAAGTAAAGAAGCGCGGCGAACGCGTGCCCAGGAAATTCTTCGGGAACGCGACCTACAATTCGTGGCCGACTACAAGCGTCGTTATCGCTCATTGCGCATCCAGTTGCTGTTGCTTCCGCTGATAGCTATTTCAACACCCTTTTATGCATGGCTCAACTGGTTTGCCGATGAAGCCAGCTACGACCATTTACTTACCCTGCTTTCATTGGTTTTTTTCCTGATTTCGGTTTTGCGCATGGCCGCCCTGCTTTGGCGTTACCTGAATGTACGACACATCCTTAGAAATCAAGAATTTCACGATGCCTGGATTTATGGTCTGGTGCTTGCTGTCATCGGCCTTACGCCATGGCTCGTTTATGAAGGTGCCCAATGGCGCTACCAGTACCACCTCTCCCATTTTGCCGCAACAACAAACCTGCACATTGAATCCTACAACAATGGATTTCTGCGCTATTCATTTGCCGCCGGTAACCGCCGCATTGAAAAACTAAAAAAAGGCTTCTTCTGGAATACTTCTATGCCCATGGATATTAACTCCGTTTTCAAAGTCAGGTATTCAACCCGCGACCCGCGGATCGCAGAAATTATTTTAGCTTCGCCCAACCCATGAAAATCATTTGCATCGGCAGAAACTACCGCGACCACGCCTTGGAACTCAACAACGATGTACCCACGGAACCGGTCATTTTCCTGAAACCGGACGCTGCATTGTTGTTGAACAACAAACCGTTTTTTATCCCGGAATTCAGCAACGATGTGCATCATGAGGTTGAACTGGTGGTGCGCATCAACAAGCTGGGTCGTCATATCGAGCCCAAATTCGCCCATACTTATTACGACGAAATTGCACTGGGTATTGACTTTACCGCGCGTGACCTGCAAAGTACCCTGAAGAAAAAAGGGCTTCCCTGGGAACTGGCCAAAGCCTTTGACCAATCGGCGCTGTTGAGTTCTTTTGTACCGCTGGGAAACAGGAATATCCAGGACCTGCATTTTGCGCTGCATAAAAACGGGCAACCCGTTCAAAACGGACATACCGCGGACATGCTCTTCCCTGTGGATGAGATCATTGCCTTTGTCTCCAAATACTTCACCCTGAAAATTGGTGACCTGATTTATACCGGAACACCTGCCGGCGTTGGCCCCGTAGCCATCGGTGACCGTCTGACCGGTTTCCTCGAAGGTGAAGAAATGTTCTTTTGCAACATCAAATGAGAAAAGCCATCTAATTAAGCTGCCTGGCCTTCGGACTGAAGCTTTCCGCACAGCGTCCGGACAGCACGAGAATATTCAGCGAACAGGAACGCAATGAGCTCAAGTCGAAGGTACAAATCGGCCTCAGTGGAGGATTCCTTTCAAACAAGGCCGATCAAACACTGGTGAATATTCGACCGGAAATTTCATTTGGCGGGAGTATGCGCATGCTGCTGGCGCACAGCTTCTACTGGACACCATGGAACTATGCCGATAGTTTGAAAACCACCTACCTGCTCGCGGGTCTGGCAGGTCAACACATAATCAATGGATTTTTGATTCAGGGGAAGATGATGACCAATATCAACAGGGGCCGCAACAATTTTCAATTCGCGGCAGGCATGGGCATACCGCTTTCCGAAAAAGCCTGGTTTCGCTTTGAATACACTGTACAGCTGGAACAGCGAAGCAGGTTTAGCGGCAACATGCTCAGTGCCGGTCTGTTGTTTTCGCTACAATAAAACACCTGCGGAAATCAGTAACCTGCCGGATTTCTCAGCGCCTGAACCAGCGCATCCACATCGGAAGGCGCTGTGTACAAATGCGGCGTAATGCGAATTCCGTTTACGACCGGATGTTCTATGGCCACCGTAAAGATCTTGTGTTTGTTGAACAACAGCGTTGCAAATTGTCCGGGACTGAGGCTGTTGTGGTTCACCGTTGCAATGGCACTGTTCCTTCCCTCCTGATTCCACGGTGTTTGCAGGCGCAAAACGGCTGAATCAGCTGCCGCAGAAGCCCAGCGTTTCATTAGGAATTTCAAACGGGCCTCTTTCAGGGAACCACCTACAGCCTGATGGAATTTAATGGCATGAGGAATGCTCATCAGATTCTGAATTGGACGCGTTCCCTGATGTTCAAAGCGTCGGATATTGGTTTCCGGCATGCCTGTATCACCCATCAATGGCCAAATCTGAGGAATCCATTCCGGCTTCATCCAAAGCATGCCCGCACCCAAAGGGTTGCACAGCCATTTGTGCAGGCTGGCGCCCACGATGTCAGCAGCCAGATCCGGTAACTGAAACTCGAGCTGTGCAATGCTGTGTGCGGCATCCACCACCACACAGATTTTCGGATTGATCCTTTTTGCAGCCTTGGCAATAGCCGCCACGGGAATCACCTGCCCGCTGAGGTTGATGAGGTGCGTCAGATGCAGCATCCGTGTTTTCGGACCGATGAGCGACACATAGGCCTGAACCAGTTCCTGATCGGTTTTTGGGAGCAGGGGAACGCTTGCCACATGCATACTGAAGCCATAGCGCCGGGCATTTTGCCGGAACGCTTCGTTCATGCTGCCATAGTCCTGGTCGCCGATAATCACTTCATCACCCGCTTTCCAGGGAAAACCGGAAATGACAGTATTCAGCGACTCTGTGGTATTGCGCGTAAGCGCGAGTTCTTCTGACGGAACACCCAGAAACTCCGCAAGGGCTGTACGTGCCGCTTCAATGGCCTGTTCCTGCTCCCGACGCATGAAAAACGAACTTGTGGCATTGATCTGTCCGGCCTGTTTCCAGGTTGACTGGAATACGGATTCGGGTTGCGGACTGAAATAGCCGTTTTCAAGATTGATGAAATCACCTTCGCGCCGAAAGGCAGTGCGCACAATACTCCAGAATGCTTCGTCTTCTACGCGTGACAAATCCGGATTCTTCGCCTGATAAGCATTCAGTTCAGCCACCACATGGTCAAAGGCGTTCAGCGATAATGGCATTAAAGAACAGGCTGCCAGGCCCATACTTGATTGACGAAGAAAATTCCGGCGATGCATGAAGTCAAAGTTAATTCATAACGGCACTAGCTGCCTGCTCCATCTCTTCCAGCACATACAGCGCCTGATGCAAGTCTTCAACCAATCGAACCTGCAGGAACAGCATTTTATCCGTTTGACGCACGCTGAACTTTTCTGGCTTACCGGCAACAAACTGCAGCATTTTTTGAAAACGCTCGCTGGAAAACAAGGGATGTGTTGGATCTGATGGGAAGAACAGCTTCATGCCTCCCCTGCCCAAGGTTACTTTTTCCAGGCCCAGCTCCTTACCGGCCCACTTCAGGCGAACCGTATCCATCAGGCTGATGACCTCATCCGGAAGCTTGCCAAAGCGGTCGCGCAGGTTGTCACCAAAGGTGCGCAAGCCATTTTCGGAATCCACAGCCGAGAGTTCGTTGTACAAAGCCAGTCGTTCTGAAATGCTGCTCACAAACCACGGTGGAATGAGCATTTCGTAATCTGTTTCAACCACACATTCCCGGGTGCTTGTAATTTCTGGAATGTCGCCGAATACATCACCAAACTCTTCCTGTTTCAACTCGCGTACGGCCTCATCCAGGATTTTGTGGTACATGTCAAATCCCATGTCGGCGATGAAGCCGCTCTGTTCAGCACCCAACAGATTACCTGCTCCACGGATGTCGAGGTCGCGCATGGCTACCTGAAATCCGGAGCCCAGCTCATTAAACTCTTCAATAGTGCGCAGGCGTTTTCGGGCTTCATCTGTAAGTGTAGATAAAGGCGGCGCGAGCAGGTAACAAAATGCGCGGGTATTGCTTCGTCCAACGCGGCCGCGCATCTGGTGCAAATCACTCAGCCCGAACATGTGGGCATTGTTGATGATGATGGTATTGGCGTTGGAAATATCCAGGCCGCTTTCAATGATGGTTGTTGCCACCAGCACATCAAATTCGCCTTCAATGAAACGAACCATGACCTGTTCCAACTCTTCGCCACCCATTTGGCCGTGGGCAACAGCGACCCTGGCTCCCGGACAAGATTCCTCTACCATGCGCGCAACTTCATGGATGTCTTTCACCCGTGAATGAATCAAGAATGCTTGCCCGCCACGGTTCAGTTCTTCAGAAGTGGCGCGGCCAATGAGCTCCTTGTTAAACACATGCAATTCAGTATGAACCGGTTGTCGGTTTGGTGGCGGCGTGTTGATGATGCTCAAATCGCGGGCGCCCATCAGGGAAAAGTGCAGCGTCCGCGGAATGGGCGTAGCCGTAAGCGTCAGTGTATCTACATTTACGCGGAGTTCCTTCAGCTTTTCTTTGCTGGAAACCCCGAATTTCTGTTCTTCGTCAATAATGAGCAGACCCAGATCTTTAAATTGAACATCTTTGGCCAGCAATCGGTGCGTGCCAATGATGATGTCAATTTTGCCATCCTTCAGTTTTTGCAGGGTTTCTTTTTGTTCCCTGGCACTTTTAAACCTGTTCAGGTAAGACACGCTAACCGGAAAGCCACTGAAACGCTTCACGAAGGTGCGGTAGTGCTGGTGGGCCAAGATGGTTGTTGGCACGAGCACGGCCACCTGTTTTCCATCGGTAGCCGCTTTAAATGCGGCACGCATGGCTACTTCTGTTTTGCCAAAGCCCACATCGCCACAAACCAGCCTGTCCATTGGATGTTCGGCCTGCATGTCTCGTTTCACATCTTCCGTAGATTTTGCCTGATCCGGTGTATCTTCATAAAAGAAACTCGCCTCCAGTTCCACCTGCAGGTAACTGTCGGGGGCAAAGCTGAATCCGGGCTCCGACTTCCTGCGGGCATACAGGGAAATCAACTCACGGGCGATGTCTTTAACCTTTTTCTTGGTATTCTTTTTTTGCCGTTCCCAGGTAGCGCTTCCCAACTTGTGCAGCGTTGGCGCGGTTCCTTCTTTTCCGGAATGCTTGGATATTTTATGCAGGCTGTTGACACTTACATATAACTCGTCGCCGTCTTTATACACCAGCCGAACCACTTCCTGCATCACGCCATTCATTTCCATACGCTGAAGACCTGCAAACTTGCCAATGCCGTGGTCAATATGGGTAACGTAATCGCCGGGATTCAGGTTGCGCAACTCGCGCAGTGTCATGGCCGTGCTGCTGCTGTAGCGCTGACGGCTGCGTGGCCGGTAGTATTTATCGAACAGCTGATGCTCTGTAGTGAATGCCGCCGAAGCATCTGCGTCAATGAATCCCTGAGAAAGTCCGTGGTAAATCGGGTGGAAATTGATTCCGGCATTCAGGTCATTAAAGATGGTATGCAGACGTTCAATTTGCCTCGGATTGTCACTGAATACCAGGTTGTGTATGCCGGCATCCTGATTTTGCTTCATCCAGTTGATGAGCATTTCAAAATTGCGCTGGAACTGCGGTTGGGGCGACTGCTGAAAGCGAATGATGTTTTGATGTTCCGGGCGCTCGCTGCCAAAATCAACCTTTTTGAATCGTTGCCGCCAACGCGACAGGCTGCCCGGTGGCATATAGTGCACTGAAGGTGCTTCAGGCTTGTCGGCAGATTCACTGTTCAGGTGTTCCTGAAGTGCTGTTGCCCATAACTTTTTCAGCGAGGCTTCCTGCAATACCGGATTGCGCATCCACAAAAGCGTATCCGGGTCCAGGTAATCTGCGAGTTCTACCCTGTTGCGGGCAATCTCATCCGAACGGATGTCCGGGATGAGGGTAAAAAAACCTATTTCTTTGATGGAAAGCTGTGAACTGATGTCGAAGGTACGGATGCTTTCTACCTGATTGCCATCGAGTTCAATGCGGTAGGGATGCTCATGGGCGAAGCTGAACAGGTCCATAATTCCTCCGCGCAGGCTGAACTGCCCGGGTTCAAATACAAAATCTTCTCTGGTGAAGCCGTGTTCCTGCAGATATTCCAATAGAAAATCGAGGTCAAGGTCCTGGCCAACACTCAATTCAATGGTATTCTTTTTTAACTCCTGCTCTTCAATCACCAGTTCTGCGGCTGCGGTGGCATAAGTTACCAGAATGCGGGAGCGCTTTTTGCGCAACAGGCTGATGGTTTCTGCACGTTCCTGCACAGAACCGGCGTGCACTTGCGCGGGTTTAAAGGGCCGCATTGCAGATTCGGGCAGAAACAATACAGTTTCTCCCGGGAGCAAATGTTCCAGATCGTTTTTGAAGTATAACGCTTCCTCTTTCTGCTCCAGAATCACCAAAACAGGATTCCGCTGTCTGTTCAGCAATGACGCCAAAATCAGCGCAGGACCCGCACCACTAACCCCTTCCAGATACAATGCCGGTTTCCGGGGCAATTGCTCTGCCAGCTGTTGCAGTGGCCTGATGCGGCCATATTCATTCAGTACAGTTTCAAGATTCACAGGATGCGGATGGCAAAGGTAATCAGGAGGCCTGAGCCTTGGGTTCCTCGACCAATTCTTGCCTGGCAGGTTTCTTCATCCTTTGCAGACGTTCGTAAATGCCAATATTCATCAGCATACACAACATGTTATAGAAGAAATCCTCCACCGGAATTGTCCCCAGACGTTGCCCAATTTGTTCTGCCGGTTCGTACCAAACCACCGGCAGCGCGGTCAATACACCATTCACAACCAACATGGGGACGATGCAAATGATCCAGGCAAGGTAGAAAAATGAAAGATACTTACTGCGCCATACCCAGGAATGCATCAGCAGAAAAAACAAAAGCAACATGGCGGTAACTGCTGTGTACAGGCGGTCGGAATAAAAAATCAGTGCCATCGCCATGAGCAACATCAAGGCCACGTGAATGCCTTTATAAATGTTGCGCAGCGGGTCTGATGGAAAATAAACTTTCAGACATTCGTACACAAACACACAGGCATAAGGAACCACCAAAAAGAACGTGACTTCTTCCAAAGGTAAATTCCCCAGATAAGCCCCTGTGATGTATGCAGGTGTAAATCCCCAAACACCCCACAGCGTGAACATATAGTCCCAAACCAGGAAGAAAATGGCCACCAGAATCATGGCCGGAAAAAGGAACTTCCATTTACGCCAGAATGCAACTTTCTTGTCGAAACTCAACAGCAAAGGGAACAAAATGGTTCCGATATCAAGCAGTAAATAGGTTGACTTCATGTGGGTTATAAACAAAAACAGGGGACTCGCTCCCCTGTTTTAATTTCTGCAAAAATAATCAAGCCTTTTTGCGATCGTAACCGAAGGCTTCGCCGTAAGCATGCAGCCTTTTACGCAACATCCGACGGGCTACGAAGATTCTGGTTTTCACAGTTCCAATCGGAATGCCCAGTTCTTCGGCGATCTCGTGATATTTATACCCTTCCACATTCATGGTAAAGGTTACCTTCAGTTCTATGGGCAAATCTTCGATGGCATCTTCCAGGTCGCGGCGAATAAACTTCAATTCAGCCACGTTATCGGCGCGGTGCGCAGGGATGTCGAGAAAATACCCGTTGTCGGTAGAATCGAGGAAGGTATTCCGTTTCACATCGCGGCGATACTTGTTGATGAAGCTGTTTTTCATGATGGTGTACAACCAGCCACGCAGGTTGGTACCCTCTTCGAACTTGTCCATGTAACGGATGGCCTTCAGCATGGTTTCCTGAACCAAATCCCCGGCGTCTTCATCATTGCGGGTTAAGGACAGCGCAAAGTGCCTCAAGGGCAACAATTCGCAGGCAACCATTCTATCAAAGTCAACTTTTGTCATAACCTTTCGCTTTTGTTTGAACAAATGTGGCAAGAATTGTACCTACAACCATTGGGTTTTGTTTAAGAAGTAACAGTAAAAAGTTAAACAAATCATAAAGCGTTGATTATCAACGACTTACACAAATGAATACCTTTGATATTTCGATATACGTGCCTGAAACATGTTTTTCAGCAATGGATAACAACACATGTCGATGAAGGAATTCCCGGTAGAAAAGGACACAATGTCCATAATGACCGCTCCTTGACCGGAAGTTCTGACAAGATGTTTGTGTTTCCAATGTTTCAGGGGAAACGGTAATTTCAGGCCAACATCTTCAAACCAATAAGTTCCGGGTGTTTGCCCGGCGGCAGAAACCATACCTTCCCAGCGGATATTGAAGATTTTTGGCCCCAACTGCATGGAAAATTTATCGCCCTTCCTTTGGCCATCATACCGAAGGATACGAAGTTTCATGAGCGCGGGGCTCAGGGCCTCCAAGAGTTGTTTGTTGAACCCGGCACATACTTGTTCAAAAGGGACGGCGACCTCGCAGCGGATGAATATTTTCCTCACCAAAAACAAACCTTTCAGATTAGATTTGGTTTCATGAGGTATTAGATGAAGGTTTCCGTATTCAGAAAAGCACACTTTAACGCAGCACATCGCTTGCATGTTCCGGAGTGGACGGACGAGCAAAATCGTTCGTTTTTCGGACTGTGCAACTTACCCAATTACCATGGCCATAACTACGAGGTGGAGGTGATGGTGCGCGGGGAAGTAAATCCTGTGAGTGGCTATGTAATGGACATGAAGGTATTGAAGGAATTGATGGATGAAACCTTCATCGAGCCTTGGGACCACCGAAACCTGAACTTAGACACCGAGGAATTTAAACATCTGAATCCTACTGCAGAAAACATCGTGGTGGTGATTTGGAATAAGCTGCGCAAGCGTATTGATGAAAGTTTTGGACTGAGCATTCGCTTGTATGAAACACCCAGAAATTACGTCGAATACGATGGACAATAAACATTTGAAAGATTACGAAACCCTTGGTGATGACCACCTGGGATCAAGCGCCGAAACGCCATTAAGGGCTGATGCATTCGCCATGGATGACGCGCTGAAAATTGAACTGATTGCCAAGCATTTTCGTGAGGTCATGCACATCCTTGGCCTGGACCTTGAAGACGAAAGCCTGAAAGGTACACCATTACGTGTGGCGAAGATGTATGTTCTGGAACAGTTCAAAGGACTGGATCCCAGAAATATTCCTGCAGCCACGCTGTTCACCAACAATTTCAAGTATCAGGAAATGTTGGTGGAACGCGACATCAATTTCCACAGCACCTGCGAACACCATTTTGTTCCCATCATTGGCAAAGCGCATTTAGCTTACATCTCGAGCGGAAAAGTCATTGGGTTGAGTAAACTCAACAGGATTGTTGATTATTACGCCAAGCGCCCGCAGGTGCAGGAACGGATGACCGTGCAAATTGCCCAGCACCTGAAAGAAGTATTGGAAACGGATGATGTGGCTGTGGTACTGGACGCATCACATTTGTGTGTTGCCAGCCGGGGCATTAAAGACGTAACTGCTTTTACGGTAACGGCTTCTTACCACGGTAAATTTCACGACCAGGCAGTACGCAGTGAATTCCTGAAATACCTCGGACTGAATGCCGATTAATCACCAAAACAAGTTTAATAGAGAAAAGGCCCTGTGTAAACGAGGCCTTTTTTTGTTCCGGCACGAACGTATGAGGAATAGCTGAAACAACCTGAGGCTGTCTGAAGTTCCAAAATTCAACATCAATACCTGCCGGGAATAAAAAAAGGCTGCACGTGGTGCAGCCTTTTTTATCAGTAATGAAGCGTTATTACTTCAGCGCAGTAATGCTCACGCTTATTTCCATTTCTTTCTTCACCACACCATCTTTAATGGCCATCATGGCTTTTTCAGCAAGACCGGCTTGTTCGCGCTTGTAGTTTACGCCCCAGTCCAAACGGTTGATCACAACCTTACCGTCGGCACTAACCTGATTAC
>JBEDND010000186.1:0-4658 GCA_041170785.1 Bacteroidota bacterium
TGGACGATCCGTCCAATCGAACTTCCACGGCTATTTATGTTGCTGTGGGTAAAAAAGGCTGGAGCCCGGGTAAGGCTTTTGAAGATGTAGCCATTTTCAATGGCGTGCCGGGTTCAGGCTACGCATCCCTAGAAGCAGATCTTTACGGAACAGCCAGCAGTGGCGCCATGAACTCAGAATATATTGGCCCGGCAGGTTCCTGGGGCAGTCTGCATTTGTGGCGCAATGGCCGCAGCAACACTTCAGAAACGGCCAACATCAGCGTTTTGGGACGCGCCAAAGATGGCAGCGAACAGGTGCTCATTCCTTCGGTATCGGGCAACTTCAGTGACCTGAGCGGCATCGACGCCAGGCAATATCCATACCTGCGGTTGAAGGCTGCCTTCAGCGACCCATCCGACTTCAGCAGCATGCAATTGCCCAACTGGCGAATTCTGTTCAGCGAAGTGCCGGAAGGAACCCTGTATCCGGTGCCGCGCCTTGGCTACGAATACTATCGGGATTCGCTGTATCGCGGCGACAGTTTACGCCTGTTCATACCCTTCAGCAATATCTCTGCGTTGCCCTTCGCCGACAGCATCATGGCCACCGCGCACATCTACAAAAAAGAAGACCGAAGCACCGTGATGCGCGACACCACCTTTCTGCCTGCTGCCAAACCGGGCGAAACTTATGTGTACCGCGTGCGGCAGGATACCCGAAACCTCATCGGTGCATACCAGGCCATCATCCAATTCAATCCGGCATTCCGACAGGAAGAATTCTCACTTTCCAACAACAGCAACACCTTCAGTTTCGAGGTAGTTGCCGACCGACAAAACCCTTTGCTGGATGTCACCTTCGATGGCCGAAGGATTTTCAATGGCGACATCGTGCGTGCCGAACCACTGATCCGCATCAGCAATAAAGACGAGAACAAGTATTTACTGCAAACCGATTCCAGCCGATTTAACCTGTACCTGAAACGCCCCGGATCGCCAGATTACACACCGGTTCCGGTTGATGGAACCGAGGCCGTGTTCAAACCCGCACAAACTGCCGGCAACAGCGCGGTCATTGATTACCGTCCGCGGAACCTTCCCGACGGAACCTACAGCCTGAAAGTTCAGGCGGCAGACATGAGCGGCAATCCGGCGGGACAGGAAGCGTATATGGTAGATTTCAGGGTGGTGAACAAAAACATGGTTACGAATTTCTACCCGTATCCAAATCCGTTCAGCACCCAGATGCGCTTTGTGTTTACCCTCACCGGAAACGACATCCCGGACGAAGTGCACATCAAAATCATGACCGCCGATGGCCGAGTGGTGAAACACGTACATCAGGACGAACTCGGCCCGATGCATATTGGCAACAACATCAGCCATTGGAGCTGGGACGGAACCGATCAGTTCGGCGACCGATTGGCCAACGGCGTGTATTTCTACCAGGTTACCGTGCGCAAAGACGGGAAAAAACTAGCGCACTTCGAAAGTGCAGGAGATGCTTCATTCAAACAACAAGTCGGAAAAATTTACCTTCTACGCTGATAAAAAAACAACATTGTCATTCACAGAAAAACTCAGGAAGCGGTGGAACGCTGGTTCTACCCGTCAGGTATGGATCATCCTTTTGGTATTTGCCCTTACGGGAAGCAGCGTTGTAGTATTGCGCCGCTTGCTGAAGTCCAATTTCGAATGGGCCCACAGCCAATGGTTCACCTACAGCTATTACTGGATCATCCTTCCGGTGTACAACCTGATGTTGCTGATGTACGGTTACCTGTTCGGTCAGTTTCGCTTCTTCTGGGAATTTGAAAAAAGATTCTTCCAACGCCTGGCTAAACCTTTCAGGAAAAAAACAACATGATCACCGAAGCGCAAGTATTGCATGCCCTGGGGCAGGTAGATGATCCGGATTTGAAGAAAGACCTGGTAACCCTGGGAATGATCCGCGACCTGAACATTCAAGGTGAAGCCATTTCGTTCACTGTGATGCTCACCACTCCGGCCTGTCCGATGAAAGACCTGATTGAACAGGCTTGCCGGAATGCCATCCGGCTGATGGTTCCTGAGGCGCGCACGGTGAACATCCTGATGAGCAGTGAAACCCGCAACAACCGGCCTGCGAACGGCATTTTACCCGGAGTGAAAAACATCATCGCCGTAGCTTCCGGCAAAGGAGGTGTGGGTAAGTCAAGTGTGGCGGCGAATCTGGCAACGGCTTTGGCGCGCAGCGGTGCGAAAACCGGACTGCTCGATGCCGACATTTACGGCCCATCTGTTCCAACCCTTTTTGGCATTCAGGAAGCACCGGAAATGCGCGAGGTGGAAGGACGAAGTATTATGGTGCCGCATGTTCAGGATGGGATCAAATTGATGAGCATCGGCTTTTTGGCCGACCCCAAACAGGCCATCGTTTGGCGCGGCCCGATGATCTCATCAGCCATCCGGCAAATGGTTCAGGATACAGACTGGGGAGCGCTCGATTATCTGATTGTGGATTTGCCTCCCGGCACCGGCGATGCGCAGCTCACCCTCGTTCAACAGGTTCCGCTTACCTGCGTGATTATGGTCACCACACCACACGAGCTGGCATTTGCCGACGCACGTCGCGCCATGGCCATGTTCCGGGTACCGGGAATTGAGAAAACTGTATTGGGCGTGGTTGAAAATATGTCGTGGTTCAGTCCGCCCGAAGCCCCCGAAAAACGGTATTACCTGTTTGGAACAGCAGGTGGAAAACTACTTGCCGAAGAAGGTTCTGTGCCACTGTTGATGCAAATACCAATGTTTGAGCAACAATCCCAATCCGCGCGCTATCAACCGGAACATCCGGCCTTTGCCTCTTATATGGAACTGGCAGGCAATGTGGCGCGTTATGTGAGCATCCTGAACAATACAGAAAAATCCTAGTTTTGTAATACAAGCATGAACGCCAACGACAGCGAGATCAGCAAGCGCATCAACGAAGCACTGGATACCATCAGGCCTTACCTGCATGCCGATGGTGGCGACGTGGAATTGATTGAATTGGGGCCGGACCTTTCGGTGGTTTTGCGCCTTACCGGTGCCTGCGGGAGCTGCGCCATGAGCGACATGACCATGAAGGCCGGCATCGAAGAAACATTGCGACGCAGCATACCTGAGTTGGGCAGTATTTCAGCGGTTAAACATTGAACCGCGAACCTGTTTTACTGAAGTCCATCAGCGCCATCAACGGCATTGTGTGTGTACTGCTAGCCGCCAGACACCTCAATCGGGTAATGTTATTTCCCGCTCCTGAATCATGGTGGTTTTTGTGCGCCGCAGCTTTAGGACTTGTATATGCCTTCGACCTTCTTATGGATTTGCGCAGGACGCGCCATGACCACAGCATCATGGCCGGCTTGGGCATCCTTATTCCTGCCCTGGTGGCAGCATACTTTGCACTTCCCTTCTTTTCATCGCGCAATCCAGGTGAATACCTCATCAAACTGGCACTGCCTGTTGCACTCACCGCGGTTTACCTGATTGGCATTGTGTGGAAACGTCTGGCATTGCTCAATCCATTCCGGGAAGTACTGGCTGCCCTAGTATTTGCATCTACCCTAGTTGTTGCGGCATCGGGTTCAGGTGAACAAACGTATGCCGTGGCCTTCCTGTTTGGATCTTGTTGCCTGGCAAACCTGCTGCTCGGATCCTGGTACGACTATGAACAAGATCAACGCTTCGGCATGACCGGGCTTTTACACAGTTCTTGGTTTCCGGGTTCATCCACCGACCACATGCGCTCCTTGTTTGTCATCCTGTTGCTTGTTCCACCTGCGGGAGTCACTGTGGCTGCACATTACTGGGATTCGTGGGCTCTGCCTGAATCTGCATTGTGGGTATATACAAGCATGGTAGCCGGTTTGTGGATGGTGCGGGAAACACCATTAACCTTTAGACGTCATGGCATCCATCGCTTTGTGGCAGACTGGCTGCTGTTGCTTTGGCTGCTTGTCTAGAAACTATTTTCACTTGGGAAGACCGGCTTCCCAGCAGGTTTGGCAGCGCGCTTCATATACGTTGCTGTGCCCAACGAGGATTAAGTCTTCAGAGTCAACAACACGATAGGTTCTATCGGCTTTGGACCCGCATTGAAAACACCTGGCGAACACCTGAATCCGGTGGCGTGCCAGGGCCTTGAGGGCAGGCATGTGGCCAAAATCACGGCCCAGATAATCGCGATCCAAACCAGCTCCGTACACTTCAATACCCAATGAAAGCAAATAATTTACGGTGGAAAGGATTTCGACATTGAAGAACTGAATCTCATCAATAAAAACCGCTTTGGTCATTTCGGAGGTAAGACCGGAAATTTCTTCGGGTTTGATGACCCTTTGGGCAGGAATAGACAAGCCCGAATGTGTGCTCACACCGCGTGCGTTATAGCGATTATCCAAGAGCGGCTTCACCACAATTTTCTGAGAAGGATCATACTGGTATTCCTGATAAAACTCAATCAGTCGGGTGCTCTTCCCGGCAAACATACATCCGTAGATAAGGGTAAAATCGCTCATGGTTTTCTATTGTCGCTTCTTTGTTCGTTTCTTTGTGTTGTTTCACAGTTATGCAGCACGAGGGAAACGAGTCAGCGAAAATTGAACAATTGCTCGGGGAATTGGGAAGAATATCTCCACCTTTTTTGAACAGTAA
>JBEDND010000187.1:0-4397 GCA_041170785.1 Bacteroidota bacterium
GTTTTTATTATATAAACGACATGGTAGTGCGCAATGAAAGCGGTTCCAGTGTGATATATGTAGCCGTTGATGCCATCTACTATATGGCTGCATGGCACGGTCTTTCAGCAGCTGGAATTCAACGTTCTGCCAATGGAGGTTCCTCCTGGACTAATGTTTCACCGAATGTGCCATCAAATGGGTACAAGTTCACTGTAGCTGACTTAGAAATCAGTAAGGATAACCGACTTTGGGCAGGAACAAAAAAGGCGGCCGTTGGTACAACATCAGAAGCAGGTGGCGGAAGGATCCTGACCTCAACAAACGGAACTACCTGGTCTGTGGTTTATAATTCACCCGGTACCAAAACGGGTCGTGTGGCCATTGCCTGCGCACCTTCTGATTCTGCATATGTGTATGCAATTGTAGAACACAACAATGTTTGTATTGCTGTGATTCGAAGTATCAATCGCGGTGCTCAATGGTCTGCAGTTGCTGAACCGGTGGACATAGATAATGGCATCCCTGATGATGATTTCACGCGAAATCAGGGATGGTATAACCTGGTCATCGCCGTTGATCCAACCAACCGCGACCGCGTGGTTTGTGGCGGCATTGATTTATTCATCAGCACCAATGGAGGCAGCGCATGGTCGCATATTTCCAAATGGAGCAATAATGCAAACCTCAATACACTTAATTGTTCGTATGTGCATGCCGATCAGCACGCCATTATTTTCAAGCCGGGTCGCGCAGACACCGTAATCTTCGGCAATGATGGTGGTGTTTTTTATACCGCCAGCCTCAAAAATGCGCGAACCATGGATGTAATTCAGGAACGAACCAAAGATTACATGACCATGCAATTTTACAGTGCTGCACAAGCTCCCGCCAAAGGCAGCAACATCCTGATGGGCGGCGCGCAAGATAATGGAACTGTGCAAACCTCTTCATCCGGAATCAGCGATGCTGTAGGCATTACCGGTGGTGATGGCGCGTATTGCTTTATCGATCAAACTGATGTAAAGATGCAGATATCTTCCTATGTGTATAACCAGGTTTACATGACCTCCAACAGCTGGAGTTCCTACATCAAAATTCTGGATGAAACTACCGGTAGCTTTATCAATCCAAGCGATTATGACGACAAGCAGAATGTATATTATTCTGCCAAGGCGGAAGGCAATTTCTACCGTGTAACAGGTTTGCCATCATCACCCACATCTACACAACTGACTTATGCTACAGGCACTCCGGGTAAAATCTCGCACATCAAAGTTTCTCCTTATGGCGGAACCAGTGGTACCGTGTTCATTGGTACGGAATCCGGGCGCATTTACAAAATTACCAATACCTTGACAGGTACTCTGAAATCAACCCTTTTGTATCAGAACATTACAGGCACGGTTTCTTGTATTGACATCGGAGGAAGCGAGGATACCCTTTTGATTACGTATTCGAATTATGGTAACGTAAATTCTGTAATATACAGCACGGATGGTGGTTTAAACTGGAAAGGTAAAGACAACAGTTCCTTACCCGATTTCCCCATTCGTTGGGCACTGTTTAATCCTGCCAACAGGCAGGAAGTAATCCTTGCCACTGAATTGGGCGTTTGGGGTACTCAGGACATTACCGCCACTACGCCGGTTTGGAAAGCCATGAACAATGGCATGCCGAAAGTGCGCGTGAATATGCTGAAAGTGCGCAGTTCCGACCTGCAGGTGGTAGCCGCCACTTTTGGCAGAGGCTATTTTACCAGCGATGGCTTCAATTCATTCCCACCCAGAGCTAAGTTTGGCGTAAATACCACCAATGTATGCCTGAATGGAACGCTCAACCTGTATGATTCCTCCGAAAATAAACCCACCGGATGGAAATGGAGTTTTGCACCCAATAAAGTGGTTTTTGTTTCTGGAACAGATTCCTCCAGCCAAAACCCCGTGGTTCGTTTCCTGCAAACCGGCACTTATTCAGTGACCCTGGAAGCTTCCAATGGAAACGGTTTTGGAACGTCTACGCGAAACAACTACATCACCGTACAGGATACCATCATTCCAACAGTTCAGGTATTTGCCGCAAAAAATCCCATTTGTCCGGGTGAACAGGCTGTATACAACTACAGCGCCGTTAATGAAGGAACAGCGCCTGCACGCATGTGGTACCTCAATGGATTCATCACCGGCAACAGCGGACCTTCCTACGTGCGTAACAATCCCTCCAACGGAGAAAAAGTCTATTTGATGCTCACTTCCAATATTCGTTGTGCAAGCCGGGCTGCCGTAACTTCAAATACGGAAACCTTAACCATCAACCCAACACCCGCGGCGGCAATTATTGACCGAAAAGGAGATTCCTTATACAGCAAAACCAGCGCAGATAGTTTCTGGTGGTACCTCAATGGAAACCGCATCCCCGGAAACAAGCCAAGCATCCGTGCTTCCGCCGGTGGAAATTATACCGCCCTGGCATGGAAAGGAGGCTGCGTGAGCGGAAACAGCAACAGCGCTCAGTGGTGGCCCGCCGCCACAAGCCTGCTCGAAAGCACAGGATGGAAATTATATCCCAGCCCGGTGCAGGGTAAGTATGTTGAACTGGAAACCGAAAGTGACCTGTCACGAGTATTTGTTACGGATCTGAATGGCAGAATCATTCCAGTTGAAGTTCAGAACATTTCGCCGCGTAAGTTTATCCTGCAGGTGGCTGGTCTTTCTGCGGGAACGTACATCCTGAATGGCGTGAACAACGAAGAAACCGTGTCGGCTAAGTTCCAGGTAGTGAAGTAAACCCAAGCTTTGTAAATTTGCCACTGTAATGATGGAAACAGAAGTAATGCAACCAGAAACGGCGCTCGATTTTTTGCCGTTGAACGGTACCGATCATATTGAATTTTACGTGGGCAACGCAAAACAAAGTGCCTACTATTACCAACTCGTTTGGGGTTATGAACTGGTAGCCTATTCAGGCCCGGAAACCGGCGTGCGCGATCGTGCCAGCTACGTGCTGCAACAAGGTAAAGTGCGCCTGGTGTTGAGCACAGCCCTGCATCCCGATCATGAAATCAGCCGCCATGTGCTGCAGCACGGCGATGGCGTGAAGTTCCTCAGCATTTGGGTGGACGATGCCCGAAAAAGCTTCGAGGAAACCACAAAACGCGGCGCCATTGGGGTTCAGGAACCTACAGAAATGAGCGATGAACACGGAACCGTTGTGATCAGCGCCATCCGCACTTATGGCGATACCGTGCACCGTTTTGTGGAGCGAAAGAATTACCACGGCGCATTCCTGCCTGGTTATAAAGCCGTAAAAAACAACATCAAGACTACGCCTGTAGGCCTCAAACATGTGGACCACTGCGTGGGAAATGTGGAACTCGGCCGCATGAATGAATGGGTAGAGTTCTATGAAAAGGTGATGGGCTTTCAATTGCTGATTACTTTCGACGATGAGGATATCAGCACTGAATACAGCGCCCTGATGAGTAAGGTGGTGAGCAATGGCAACGGATTCATCAAGTTCCCCATCAACGAACCGGCCGAAGGCAAGAAGAAAAGCCAAATTGAAGAATACCTGGACTTCTACCACGGTGCCGGCGTGCAGCACATTGCCATCGAAGTGGAAGACATCATCGAAACGGTGGGCGAACTGCGCAGGCGTGGCGTTGAGTTTTTATACGTTCCGGAAACCTATTACGATGAAGTTCCTTTGAGGGTGGGCAACATCCAGGAAAACCTGGAAGAGCTGAAAAAGCTGAACATCCTGATTGACCGCGATGAAGACGGATACCTGCTGCAAATCTTCACCAAACCTGTAGAAGACCGTCCTACATTGTTTTACGAAATCATCCAACGCAGAGGAGCGAAAAGCTTCGGAAAAGGCAACTTTAAAGCGCTGTTTGAAAGCATAGAACGCGAACAGGAACTAAGGGGCAATTTGTAATCAATACTGTCTTGGGAAGCTTGGATTCTCAAGACAGTATTTACCTCCGTTTAATATAAAAAACATTGGGTTGCCGTAACTTGCGTCCCGATGAAACGTTTGCGCTTGGCCTTGGCCGCAGTGCTTTTATTGCCTTCGGTTTACGGTCAGAAATGCAACCCAGGAGACCTCAATCCGGTGGCTAAATGCTTCGAAATCAATAAAATTCTGGTTGATGGTTGCGGCTTGGGAAACCTGGAAGGTGAAAATGAAATGGTATTGTTTCAGGTGGGAAACAAGAACCTGAATACCTCCAACATTCAAATTTCCTGGCCCAACAATTCATTTAAAGGAATAGTAAAAAATACCACAACCGCCAATGTGGTGAAAGCGCTCAACAGCAAAATCATTGGTTGCGGAATGCTGTTAGAGCCGGTATCCGGAGTGTTGCCTGCACATTGCCGGGCTATTTTGTTCGGAAGTACTGCGTTCAATACTTC
>JBEDND010000188.1:0-7604 GCA_041170785.1 Bacteroidota bacterium
TTCCGTTTCTGCTCGCATTGTTATCCAGAATCACCCTGACCCGCCTGAAGGGCGAAACCTGGTACCGACATCACTTCCTTCCGAAAATCAGCCCCATCACCCTTATTGCTTTGCTGTTCACCATTGTGGTGATGTTCAGCCTAAAAGGAGCCATGATGTTCAGTTTGCCATTGACCGTGTTGCGTGTTGCTGCTCCGTTGGCGCTGTATTTCGTGCTGATGTTTGGCATCACGTTCTTTGTGATGCAGCGCAGCGGCGCAGATTATGAAACAACTACCGCTTCTGCATTTACTGCGGCAGGCAACAACTTTGAACTGGCCATTGCGGTGGCCATCGGCGTATTCGGACTGAACAGCAGCGAAGCCTTTGCCGCCGTGATAGGGCCGCTGATTGAAGTGCCCGTATTGATCTTATTCGTGCGCTTTGCACTGGCACGTAAAAAAAGCTTTGCTTAAAAACACAACATGGAACTGCGTATTGTTTCACCCGCCGAACAACCTGAGGCCCTGCACCGCCTGATTTCCCAAGCCGCACTTAAATTTCCCGAACAACATGCCGCATCCATGCAATGGACGGGTTTGGCCTTGGGCAATGAACTTATTGCCTGCGCCGGTATGGAGGTACACGGCTCAGACGGCTTATTGCGCTCTATGGCCGTGTCACCAGATGTTCAACGCAAAGGATATGGATCAGCGTTACTCAAAGCAGTCATGCTGATGGCCCGGATGCAACAAATGAATGCCCTGTATTTATTCACCGAACAGGCTTCTGATTTTTTTCTAAGGCATGGATTTAGCAATGCCGACCGATTGACGCTGCCGCCGTCCATAGCTCAAAGCGAACAAGCTGTTGCGGATTGCGGTGGGCATGCAAACATCATGTTTTGTCCGGTACCGGCAACGCCACCAGTATTTCTGGTTTTATGTACCGGCAACAGTTGCCGCAGCCAGATGGCACACGCCTACCTGGAACATTTCCTTGCAGGGGCAGGTCAGGTTTACAGCGCCGGCATAGAAACACACGGATTGAATCCTGGTGCGGTAAGCATTCTGCAGGAAGACGGCCTGGACATCACACACCATACAAGCAACCATGTGAACGAATACCGAGATGTGCATTTTGACCTCATCCTTACGGTTTGCGACCATGCCAAAGAACATTGTCCGTGGATTCCCGGCAATGCATTGCGCATCCACCACAACTTCAGCGACCCCTCAAAAGTGCAGGGCACTTCAGAGGAAATACACAGCGCCTTCCTCCAAACCCGGGAAGAGGTGAAATCATATTGCAGGAATCTGATTTCGGCACTTGGAATTCGCAGATAAAAGCACCTCTGGCCATATTGGGCTAACTTTCACGCATTAACTTCGCAACATGAAGAACATCGCGGTGTTTGGCGCAGGCCGAAGCACTTACTATTTATTTGAGTACCTCAACAAACTTGCCGCCGAAGATTCCTCATACACCATCCGGGTTTATGATGCGAATAAAGTGAATCTGGAAGCCCAGCTTGAAGGGCTGAACCACCTGCATGCGCATGTGATTGACGTTTCCAGCGCGCTGGCCGTGCAACATGCTGTGATGCAGTGCGACGTAGCCGTGAGCATGTTGCCGCCCGCCTTGCACATGAAAGTGGCCAGCTTTTGCATCGAACATGAAAAACATCTTGCTACCGCTTCCTATGTTTCACCAGAGATGCGTGCCCTGCACCACCAGGCTGTTGGCAAGGGTTTAATCTTCATCAATGAGCTGGGCCTCGATCCGGGCATTGACCACATGAGTGCCATGCAAATCATACGGAAGCTGAAAGATTCCGGAGCAGAACTGACCGGATTTGAAAGCCATTGTGGCGGATTGATTCGGGAAGAAGATGTACAAGGCAACCCCTGGAAATACAAATTCACCTGGAATCCGATGAATGTGGTTCTTGCAGGAACATCGGGCATGGCCACGTACAGACATGATGGTGCGCTGAAGTGCATTCCCTACAACAGCTTATTCCGCCGCACGGACACATTCAGCATTCCCGGCCACGGCCGGTTTGAAGCATACGCCAACCGCGACAGCCTGAGTTACGAACAAGCCTATGGCATCAAAGACATTCCCACCTTGTACCGAGGAACCTTCCGCAGGCCCGGATACTGCAGCGCCTGGAGTGTGTTGGTGCAACTAGGCATGACCGATAGGGAAACACCGATACGGCAAGCCGGTCTCAGCGGAAAACAATTCCTTTCCATATTCCTTCCGGATACATCCAAAAGCTTGCAGCTTTGCGTACAGGAACTCACCGGCGCTTCAGCTGCCGACATACACGCGCTGGAATGGCTGGGTTTGTTCGACGATACACCTTTACCGCTGCAGGAAGGCAGTCCTGCGGAAATTTTGCTTGAACTGCTGAAAAACAAATGGAGTCTGGCACCCAATGATCAAGATCAGGTGGTGATGCTGCACCGCTTTTCCTTCCGTAAAAACAACACCGAACACGAGTTGAACAGCTGGTTGGTGGTTAGCGGACAAGATCAGCGGAAAACAGCCATGGCGAAAACCGTAGGCCTACCGCTGGCCATGGGCGTGCGCTTGATTTGTGAAGGTAAAATCACAGAAAAAGGCGTGCTCATTCCTGTAAGCCCGCAATGGTATGAGCCCATCCTACAGGAGCTGACCGCATGGGACATCCATTTCCACGAAACTGAAGAAGCAATGCCGGTGTGAGCGATTAGTCGATGGTGGCGATGACCTTCAGCTCAATGGCGATAGGTGTAGGTAAGCAATTGATTTCTAAAGTGGTTCGGCACGGTGGATGTTCGGCAAAGTACTCTGCCCACAGACGATTGTAGGTTGGGAAGTCGTCTTTCATGTTGGTAAGGAACACCGTTACATCCACAATATTTTTCCAGCTGCTGCCCGATTCTTCAAGGATGCTGCGCACATTGCGAAACACGCTGTGACACTGCGCTTCAATATCGTAGGAAGCGATGTTTCCCTGTGGGTCCAGTTCCACTCCGGGTATTTTCTTGGTTCCGCGTTCACGGGGCCCAACGCCGGATAAGAATAACAACTGGCCTACGCGCCGCGCGTGCGGATATAAGCCAACAGGTTCCGGTGCACGCTGCGAGTACACTTCATTTGCTGCTTCTTCACTCATCATTCAATTAATGCTTAAGGTCTTTTAGACGGAACTGCGGTGGTTTTGGGCTTGGAAGGAGTTCCGGGACGTGGCGCCGGAGTTGTCCTGATGAGCGGTGTGCTGTACATCAACACGCCATAATCATCAACCTGCATATAGGAAGCCAAGATCAGTCGGGTAAGGTTTGGCGCAAAGGCCACGCCACGCACATTGGTGGACATGCCTTTAATGGTTGTAAGTGCTTTAGCTGTGGCCAAATCCCAAACGATGGCTTCGCCGTCATTACAACCGGTAAGCAGGTAGCGACTATCGCTGCTGATCGAAAAACCGGTTACTTTCCAGTTATGCCCGGTGCATTTGCGCAGAGGCTTGGCATTTGTTATATCCCAGATAATGACCGTTTTATCGTTGCTGCAACTTACCAGAAACTTACGGTCTGGCGTAAGTTCGACATGGTTCACTGCATCGCTGTGGCCAATAAATTTCTGCAACACATTGCCCGTGAGATCTACTTGCAGAATCTCAGCACCATTTGTGGCTACAAAAAAGGACTTACGGTCTGGTGCTTGTACAAAGCTATTTACGGCAGTGCCAATTTTCAATACTTTGGGCTCGATGATGTTGGCAATATCGAGTATCTGAATCGTTCCATCATTGCTGCAGGAGTACACATTCCAGCCCGACGGATCGAAAAATACGCGATTTACTGCATTATTGTGTTTTGATAAAGTATTAACCAACCGACCATTTTTCATATCCCAGATTTTAATACTGAAATCCTTGCTTGCCGATGCAAGCAGATTACCATCCAGACTGAAAGCTACGCACGTGATTGCGGCATGATGTCCTTCCAGCGTATAAAGCTTCTGACCGAAATCGGGGGTATCTGCCCGATACACATTGATGCGGTTATCCCAGCCACCGCTGGCAAACATCTTGCCGTCGAAGCTGTAAGCCACACATTCAAGGTCTGCTCCATGACCCGAGAATTTCATGTAGAAACGGTAAGATGAATCTTGTGCGTGCAGCGTGCCCAGGCAAAGGCAGAGAACGGTATAGATGAGGTTTAGACAGGATTTTCGCATAGATTTACATACCGTATTTTTAATACGGAAATAGTTTTGATTAATGCAAAATTCGGCCAAGGAATCCGTTACACCAAAATGTTTTTTAACTTGATTTCGGTCTGTTAATCTTTATACCACAGCCATTTAAAGAGTTCCTTCCAGCCCACCTTTTTACCGTACATCAGGAGTCCGGTTCGGTAAATTTTACCTGAAACCCAAACCATCAGTAAAAAAGTCAGCACGAGTGACCCCATGGAAAGCAGCATTTGCCACCAAGGCACATCAAAGGCAGAACGCACCACCATCACTACTGGCGCTGTAAACGGAATAATGGAGGCCCAGACTGCCAAACCGCTGTTGGGATCTTGAAACGCAACTTTGCTGGCTATGACAAACGCAAATACCAAGGGGATGGTGATGGGGAACATGAACTGCTGGGTATCTGTTTCCTGATCTGCCGCTGCACCGATGGCTGCCAGAAAACTCGCATAAAGCAAATATCCTCCAAGGAAATAAAACAGAAACAAAGCACCCATTTTCAAAAAGGGCAATGCAAAAAATGCCTGCAACAGACCGGGCATACCGGCCGCCGGAGTTGTTGAAGATGTATTCATGGAAATTCCCGAAAAACTGCTTAACAAGGCCATCAGGCTGACACTCAGCACCATCCAGATGATGAATTGGGTTAAGGCTACCAGCGCAATGCCGAAGATTTTACCCAACATCAAGTGGAACGGTTTTACCGAAGAAACCAGAATTTCCACAATGCGGTTTGATTTTTCTTCCTGAACCGAGCGCATCACCATCACCCCGTACATAAAAATGAAGATGTAGATGATGGCGGCCATCAGGAAACCCATGGCGCCGCGCACTTCTGCCATGGAATTCACCATGGAACCGTCTTTGCCCAATTCCAGGGTTTGGATGCGGATGGGTGTTTTCATGCTGTCGAGAAAACCTTGCCGTATTCCGGAGGCGCTCAAACGATCGGCGAAGAGCATCGAATCGAGGCTGCGTTCAAGCATGCGCTTCTGAGCCGGACCCGGCAACTCCATGGCCACAAATTCCACACTATCCAGATTAACCAGGTCCCAATCCTTAATGTTCAGGTATCCGGCATAGTGTTCGGCTAGTAGTTCTTTTTTGATGCTGTCGTCGGATGCCATGGTTGGGAAGAAGCGGAATCCTTCAACCTGCTTCAGACGAGCAGCAAATGCGCCGGAGGCGTCGCGCAGCAGCACATCATAAGCTGAATCTGAGGCTGCGTCACGCGAGGCCACGTAACCAATCATGCCATAAAACAGGGCCACCAGAATGGGACCAAGAATGGTCATGATGATGAAGCTTTTCTTCTTCACCCGCGACAAATATTCCCTGGAAAGGATGATCCAAACGGCGTTCATGCCACACCTCCCTTCACATGCATGACAAAAATTTCGTGTACAGACGGAATCCACTCGCGGAACATCAGCAATTGATTGTGTTCCATAACATCCTGTATCAGCATATTCGGTTCTGCACCCTCCTGAAGTTGAACCCTGCAATAAAACGACCCATGAACATCGACGCTTTGGCTGCTTACTGCGGCGTTTGACAATTGGCAGGAATACGGTTGTGCGGTCAGTACTTCATATTCCCTGGTTCTAAAGGATTTACGGATGTCGCCGATGCTGCCGTTGAGCAATAATTTCGATTGATGAATGAGGCAAATATGGCTGCACATCTCCTCTACGCTTTCCATTCGGTGGGAAGAGAACAAAACGGTTACACCTTGTTTCTGTAGCTCCAGGATTTCCTGCTTGATCAGGTCGGCGTTCACAGGATCAAAACCACTGAATGGTTCGTCTAAAATCAACAGATCCGGCTGATGAATCACGGTGGTGATGAACTGTACCTTCTGGGCCATACCTTTACTCAACTCTTCCACCTTTTTCCCCGCCCAAGGCAGCAAATCCAGACGCTGCAGCCATGACTTGGCCCTTTGTTTAGCATCGGCAGAAGGAACTCCTTTGAGGCGCGCGAAGAACAGCAGCTGATCCCAAACCGTCATCTTTTTATACAGTCCGCGTTCTTCAGGCATGTATCCCATGCGATAGGCATCCTGAACTGTGGAAATGCGGCCCGAAAAACGCAATTGTCCGGAATCAGGTGCGGTAATGTGGTTGATGATGCGCAACATGGTGGTTTTTCCGGCACCATTGGGCCCAAGCAGGCCATATACTGAACCTGGAGGAATGGCCAGGCTCACGTGGTCGAGTGCACGCTTAGACTGGTACTGTTTGGTAACACCATCCAGTTCAAGAATGTAATTCATGGCACAAAAATGTTTGTTCGATTCGGTACTTAGGACAAATTTCGATGGAACATTCAGGATATCTGGCTTGCCGGATTCGGGATGCCAGCGCACGATTAAGGTAAACCATGACGAAAAGCAGGATCAACATAGCCGGTTTCTACACCCCAAAGAATCAATTCAGCCACATTGCGGCAATCGGTTTTAAGCAACAAATTCCTGCGGTGTGATTCTACGGTGTTGATGCTGATGAACAGGCGCACACTTATTTCTCTGGTATTGTAACCGAGTGCCAATGCTCGCAGCACTTGAATTTCCCTGGGCGTTAGGGCCACTTGTTCGTCAGGGCCGGACAACAAAAGGGCAGCTGCCTTGGGTGAAAGGTATCGTTTGCCCGAAATAACCGTGTCAATGGCTTCGAAAATGTCATCAGCCGTAGAATCCTTCAAAACATAAGCATGCACACCCATTTGCATGGCAGGCCTGATGAATTGCGCATTCAGGTGCATGGTAAGAAATATAAACCGCAGCTTTGGATGTTGCTCGAGTATGGTTCTTGCAAGTGTTAAGCCATCCATACCAGGCATGCTGATGTCGGAAATAACAACATCCGGCCTGAGAAAGCGCAACTCATCCAGCAACGCAAAACCATCGGTAAACATGCGCAACACCTCGTATCCGGGACGACTTTCCAAAATCTGCTTGAGGCCTTGATTCATCAGTCTATGGTCATCTACTAAAAACAAGCGTATGGAGGGTTTCATATACAGGTTCAAAAGTATCTATAAACCTTTTTCCTAGAAGCAATATTCAATGGTATTTAATCTATTCATCCTGACCGGCTTCCTGGCTTATTTCCTGATTATAGATTGGCGCTTCTGCCTGGAAATACATCCCTCTTCCAGGCGTTGATTCAACAAGATAAGTGCCCATTATTTTCTTCAACCTCGCTTCAATACTTGTGTAACCCAGTCCTCTTTTCCATGAATCTTCCTCCGTATTAAATCCCCGACCATCATCCTCATAAGTAAGAATTAATTCACCCTTCCTGCCAATTAATTGGATGTCTATTTGACCGGCACCAGAATGTTTGATGGAATTACTGATCAACTCCCCA
>JBEDND010000189.1:0-22299 GCA_041170785.1 Bacteroidota bacterium
TATCAGGCCGTATAAGAGGTTGAATTTTTGTTCCCAGCTGTGCTTGCCACTGCTCAATTTTCCTTTAAGGTTTACGTACGTTAATACGCTCAGGTTGTTGGTGCCACCGCTCTTCCAATTGCTGGAAAAAGTGGCCTGTGCGGCGCTGAAACCTAATTCCACAGTTCTTGTCCAAACGGAACTGTCCGGTTTTTGCGCTGTTGCCTTCAAGGATTTACTGCCGATGGTAAAGGCGGCAAGCATCATCGGTAACATGGCCATCTTGTTCATGCACCGCAAAGATATCGAGCTGTGGTGATGCCTCAGAGGGCCGGTGCAGGAACAGCATGCAGGACATGGGAAAACATGCGCCCGGTTTTATTAACTGAAACGGGGAACCTATGGCTCCCCGTTTTGTTATTTTTTCTGTTCAGCGGAAACGACTTCCGCCAGCTTTCGTTTGGTTCGGTTGTAGGTGCGGATGAAGACGAACAGTACAAATGCCACCAGCAGGAAAATAATGGTTTGCTGTATGAAATTTCCGTACTTCAGTTCAGCTTCGCCAACCTTGAGGGAAAGGGTGCTGAAGTTGATGCCTCCTGTAATGATTCCAATGATGGGCATGATGATGTCGCTCACCAGCGAATCAACAATCTTTTGAAATGCTGCACCAATAACCACACCCACGGCCAGATCAAACACACTGCCTTTGGTGATAAACTCCCTGAATTCTGATACGAGTCCCATGTTTTTTTTTCGGGTGAAAATAGGGAAATTTTATTGCTGCACGCTTCCTTGTTCCACCAACAGCTTCTTCACCAAATCGGCAGCTTCTTTCAGCATGATGGCGCTGTACACCTTCAATCCGCTTTCATCAATGATTTTTTTGGCTTCTTCTGCGTTGGTACCCTGCAGGCGCACGATGATCGGGATTTGAATGTCGCCAATCTTGCGGTACGCTTCCACCACACCATTGGCAACGCGGTCGCAGCGCACAATACCACCAAAAATGTTGATGAGGATGGCCTTCACATTCGGGTCGCTCATGATGATGCGGAAACCTGCTTCTACGGTTTCGGCATTGGCAGTGCCGCCCACATCAAGGAAGTTGGCAGGTTCGCCACCCGACAGCTTGATGATGTCCATGGTTGCCATGGCCAGTCCGGCGCCGTTGACCATACATCCCACGTTGCCGTCGAGCTTCACGAAGTTCAGGTTGTATTTGCCGGCTTCAACTTCTGTAGGATCTTCTTCGGCAAGGTCGCGCAAACCAAACAGGTCGGGGTGGCGGTACAAGCCATTGTCGTCCAGGTTCACCTTTGCATCTACAGCGATGATGCGGTCGTCACTGGTTTTCAGCACAGGGTTGATTTCGAACATGGCGGAATCGGTTTCTTCATAGGCTTTGTAAAGCGCGGTAACGAAGTTGACCATTTCCTTGAAGGCTTTTCCTGAAAGGCCCAGGTTGAAGGCGATTTTTCTGGCCTGAAACGCCTGAAATCCTACCTTAGGATCTACCCATTCTTTGAAGATTTTCTCCGGATGTTCTTCTGCTACCTGTTCAATGTCCATACCGCCTTCGGTGGTATAAATGATGACATTGGTTTTGGTGCCGCGATCCAGCAATACACTCATATAATATTCTTTGGGTTCTGAGGCGCCTGGATAAAAAACATCCTGTGCAACCAGCACCTTATTAACAATTTTGCCTTTGGCGCCTGTTTGGATGGTGATCAGGTTTCCACCAAGCAGGTTTTGTGCGATATCGCGGGCCATGTCGGCGTTTTTAGCTACCTGAACACCTCTGTGTTCGGTACCTTCAATTTTGCCTTTGCCACGACCGCCTGCATGAATCTGGGCTTTCACAACACACCAGTCGCTGCCGGATTGTTCTTTCACCTTTAAAGCTGCTTCATGTGCCTGTTCGGGCGTTTCAGCCACATATCCTTCCTGGATGGCCACACCATATTTCTTCAATACTTCTTTGGCCTGATACTCGTGTATGTTCATGGTTGAATTTAGAACCGCGAAGTTAATAGGCGCTGGCATATCTTTGACTGCCGCTTTTTGTAAGTTACCGGCTTTATGGTTATCAGTGCACGCAACATCACAAAGAAGTTTGGAAGTCTGGAAGTATTAAGGGGCATCAGCCTGGATATTCCGGAGGCGCAAATGGTCTGTATTACCGGGGCTTCTGGTGCGGGAAAAACCACTTTGCTTCAAATTTTGGGCAGCCTGGATAAACCGACTTCGGGTACTGTATTGTTGAATGGTCAGGATATGTTCGCCTTGAATAAAAAAGCCCTCGCAGCGTTCAGAAACCGGCATATTGGCTTCATTTTTCAGTTTCATCAGCTGCTCCCTGAGTTTACTGCTTTGGAAAACGTGTGCATTCCCGGATGGATTGCAGGAAGATCAAAAGCAACGGTGAAGGAAGAAGCAGCCTCCTTGCTGCAATTTTTAGGGCTGGAACACCGCATGACGCATAAGCCCGGTACGCTTTCCGGTGGCGAACAGCAAAGGGTGGCCGTGGCGCGCGCCCTGATCAACAATCCTTCAGTGGTATTCGCCGATGAACCCAGCGGGAATCTTGATTCAAGAAATGCAGCCGAACTGCATGACTACTTTATCCGCCTACGCGACGAGCGCAAACAAACGTTCATTGTTGTGACACATAACGATACGCTGGCAGGCCTGGGGAACCGCATCATCCGGATGCAGGATGGCATGATGGCTGATGCATGAGTGCTGAAACCCGGGAGATATTAACCCGTTTCTGGGGGTATGCAACGTTCCGACCCGGACAAGAATCACTCGCAGATGCCTTTGTTGCCGGCCGCGATGTGCTGGCACTGCTGCCCACAGGTGGTGGGAAATCACTGTGCTTTCAGGTTCCTGCCTTAGTTGTTCCCGGTCTTACACTTGTAGTTTCTCCGCTCATTGCACTGATGAAAGATCAGGTGGAAGGTCTGCACCGCAGGGGAATAGCAGCAGCTGCCATCACCAGTCACCACACGCGTAAAGAACAGGAACGTTTCCTGTCACTGGCCCGCGACCTGCACTTGCGCCTCTTATACCTTTCTCCGGAAAAACTCGCTTCTTCGTCTTTTCGTGAATGGCTGCCGTACCTTCAGGTGGACAGACTTGTGGTGGATGAAGCGCATTGCGTCAGTCAGTGGGGGTATGATTTCAGACCTGAATACCTGAGTATTAAAGACGCCAGAACCTTGATTCCCAAAGTTCCCTGCATGGCCTTGACTGCTTCTGCCACGCCAAAGGTGCAGCAGGATATACAAACGCAGTTGAATTTGCAGGAACCTTATATTTATTCCGCAGGCTTCGACAAACCCAATCTGGATTTTTCGGTGCATGAGGTGGAATCCAAGCCGGCATGGCTGCAGCAGCATCTGGCAGGGGTGAAAAGCTGCGGACTGGTGTATGTTCCTACACGCCGAGATACCTTGGAAACCTGTCATCTGTTGCAGGAACACGGGCAGCGCGCAGATTTTTACCACGCCGGTCTGGCGCCGGAAGTACGTGTGCGGAAGCAACAAGACTGGATGCAGGGCCGTTCGCGCATCATGGTGTGCACCAACGCTTTCGGCATGGGTGTGGACAAGCCGGATGTCCGTTTTGTAGTTCATACCAGCCTGCCGATGTCGCCGGAAGCACTGTATCAGGAATCAGGCAGGGCCGGACGCGATGGGAATAAGGCCGCGGCCGGAATCCTTTGGTATGCTTCCGACCGAAAGAAACTTCTGGACCAGCTGGAAGAAGCTTTTCCCCCCTTCGAATTTGTCATAAGGGTTTACACGGCGTTGATGAATTATTTTGCCTTGCCAACAGGTACGGGCGCCGATCGTTTTTTCCCTTTTGATGCGGCCTTGTTCTGCAAAGCCTTTGGATTTCAGCAAAAAGAACTGCATTACGCACTTTCCATGCTGGAATGGAGCGGCTTGCTGAAGGTTTCCGAATCTGTGCGCATTCCAGCCAGGCTGCGCTTCTTATTTCCATATCCGGATGTGTACGAGTTTAAGCTCGACCACCCCATGTACGACGGAATCATCAACGCGCTGCTGCGCACCTATCCGGGCATCTTCGACCACTACATCAACCTCAACGAACAGCAATTGGCCATGTTTATGGGTTGTCCCGAACCGGAAGTGGTCCGACTGCTTACCGCTTTGCACAAGGCAGGCGTGGTAGATTATATTCCTTTGCGCAACAAGCCGGGCATTACGTTGCGCTGCGACTATCAGCTTCCGGTGGTGTTGAATGAGCAGCTCATCACATCCATTAAAGAACGCCGTCGGGAAGCATTGGATGCTGTTCTGGAATTTGTGGCTACCCGCGGATGCCGCCTGCAATACCTGCGGCAATACTTTGGCGAAGAGGATGCAGCACCCTGCGGGCATTGCGACAATTGCAGGCGTGCACATCAAGCTGCGCTGTCAAAGTCGCTTGATCCGGAACAGGTGATAGCCTTATTGCAATCAGGACCCATGAGCATTGCAGCGCTGATGACCCATTTTGGCTTTACAGACGCGGCTATATTCCGTCATGAGCTCAGAAATATGCTGGATTCAGGAACTGTCATCATCAATGAAGAAGGAAATTTAGAATGGGAAAGCGGATCATCTTTACGGTAATCAACGACCTGCACACTGACCGCAGGATGGAGCGCATTTGCAGCACCCTGGCGGAAGCCGGATACGAGGTGACCCTTGTAGGCAGAATCTTGCCGGAAAGCAAGGCACTTCCGCAGCGCGCCTACCAGACCCGCCGGTTGCATTGCTGGTTTCAAAAAGGCAAACTCTTTTACCTTGAATACAACCTGAGGCTGTGGCTGTTCCTCTGGTTTCAGTGCTTTGACATTCTGGGAACTGTGGATGCCGACACACTTCCGGCCGGTTGGATGTTGCGGAAACTGAAACCCATCAAACTGGTGTTCGATGCCCACGAATGGTTTAGTCAGGTTCCGGAAGTGGTCGTAAGACCCCGGGTGCAACGGGTTTGGGAATGGGTAGAACGCAGATTAATTCCCAGCGCAGATGCAGCCTACACGGTTTGTGGCGCCATCGCCGAACATTATACGAAGCTGAGTGGCGTTCCGTTCCGCGTGGTGATGAACGCACCTCCTTTGGATGCAATGCATCCGCCGCATCAGCCAGAATCGCCACCGTTCATCCTGTATCAGGGCGCGCTTAATCAGGGCAGAGGCATAGAAGCCATGATCCAGGCATTGCATCAACTGGATATCCGACTTGTACTGGTAGGCGAAGGTGATTTATCGCAATCGCTGCGCCGCATGGTGCGGGAAGAAGGACTGGAACACAAAGTGCATTTTGCAGGCTGGATTGCGCCCGATCAGCTGAAATACCAAACCTGTAAAGCCTGGCTGGGACTGAACGTAAGCGAAAATCAAGGGCTGAGTTATTACTACTCCCTGAACAACAAGTTCTTCGATTACATCCACGCCGGTTTGCCTTCATTGATCAATGCCTTTCCCGAGTATCTGAGTTTGATGCTACAATGGGAAGTTGGTCTTGCCGTGGATGCTGATGTGGATCAGCTGGTTGCTGCCGTGAAGCGCTTGCAGCAAGAGCCGGAACTTTACGCACGTTTGGAACAAAACTGTCTGGAAGCGGCGAAAACCCTAAATTGGCAGCGTGAAGCTGAACAGCTCATCGACATCTATGCCCAACTCTGAAAGACTCCTCCATCTGGTTGCTTTTGACATTCCCGAACCACCTGATTACGGAGGCGTTATCGATATTTTCTACAAAATACAGGCGCTGCACAGCTGCGGCATTTCTGTAATCCTGCACGCCTTCGAATACGGAAAGCGCGGGAAGGTTGCTGCCCTGAACCAAATCTGCCACAAAGTGCACCTGTACAAACGGCGCACATTCAAAAATCCCTTCTATGGCGACATTCCATACATCACAGGAAGCCGCGACAGTGCTGAACTTCTGGAACAGTTAATTGAAACAGAGGCGCCCATTTTATTTGAAGGTCTGCATTCCTGCTATTGGCTGAACCACCCGGCCCTGGCAAACCGCTACAAAGTGGTGCGCACCCACAACATCGAGCACGATTACTACGCAAATCTGGAGGCTGCCGAAACAAATTTCTTCAAAAAGTACTTCTTCCGGGTGGAAGCAGAACGCCTGCGACAGTTCGAGCCTATTTTGAAAAAGGCCAGTCTGATTGCGGCCATTTCTCCGGATGATACCGGTTATTTCTCCCGCTTATACGGGCATACGGAATACATACCGGCTTTTCATCCAAACGAGCAGGTGGAAATCAGCACCGAAGCCGGCGCTTTTGCTCTGTATCACGGAAATCTGGCCGTGGCAGAAAACAATCAGGGCGCGTTATTTCTGGTGAACGAGGTGTTCAGCAAGCTGCAGGTTCCTTGTGTCATCGCCGGTAACCACCCTTCCGCACAACTGAAACAGGCGGTGGCCAAACATCCGCATATCCGTCTGGAGGAACAGTTGGACTCTGAAGCGGTTTTGAGGCTGATTGGTGCTGCGCAGGTGAATGTGCTGTGTACCTTTCAGGGAACCGGCATCAAACTCAAGCTCATCAATGCATTGTACCTCGGCAAACATTGCGTGGCCAACAGCGTGATGGTGCATCATACCGGCCTTGAATCCTTGTGTCGCGTGAGCGACGACCCGGCGGTACTTGGAACCATGATCACCGATCTCATGAAACAGCCCTTTACCGAAGCCGATATTGCTTCGCGCAGACAAGTGTTGCAGCAGCAGTTCAACAACCGCAACAATGCGGCGCGCTTGATTCAGGTGATGGAACAGGCCCGGGCCTGGGGCTGAACAAGATTACGATTTCTTCTTGGAAACGGGCTTCAGCTCTTTGATCAGGAAGCGACCGGTATGGCTGTTTTTATGCGCAGCCACCTGTTCAGGCGTGCCGCTTACCAAGATGGTGCCACCGCCGGAACCACCTTCCGGTCCAAGATCAATCACGTGGTCGGCTACTTTAATCACGTCCATATTGTGTTCCACCACCAAAACGGTATTGCCGCGGTTTACCAGTTCCTGCAGCACTTCCAGCAGCAGCCGGATGTCGTCAAAATGCAAGCCGGTGGTGGGTTCATCAAGGATGTAAAAGGTTTTGCCCGTATCGCGTTTGCTGAGCTCGGTGGCCAGTTTCACCCGCTGCGCTTCTCCGCCGCTCAGGGTTGTGCTGCTTTGTCCGAGTGTGATGTATCCCAGGCCAACCTGCTGCATGGTGATGATTTTCCGGCGGATGAGCGGGATGTGTTCAAAGAATGTAACAGCCTGTTCCACGCTCATTTCCAGAACGTCGGTGATGCTTTTTCCCTTGTACCGAACTTCCAGCGTTTCGCGGTTATACCGGCGCCCATGACAGGTGTCGCAGGGAACCTCCACATCCGGAAGGAAGTTCATTTCGATGACTTTTCTGCCCGCGCCGCCGCAAGTCTCACAGCGACCGCCCTTCACATTGAAGGAGAACCGTCCGGGTTTATAGCCACGTATTTTTGCCTCCGGAAGGTTGGCAAACAGGTTTCTGATTTCTGTAAACACCCCCACATACGTGGCAGGATTGCTGCGCGGCGTGCGGCCAATGGGCGACTGATCGATGCGGATCACTTTATCCACCAGCTCGGTATTCTTCGCTTCTTTCAGGCCGAGGTTCTTGTAATGTGTTCCGTAAATGCGGTTGGAAAGCAGCGGAAACAGGGTTTCGTTGATGAGTGTGGACTTTCCGCTTCCGCTCACTCCGGTAACGCAGATGAAACAGCCAAGCGGGAAGCGCACATCTACATTTTTCAGGTTGTTCCCGGAACAGCCCTGCAACTCAATATACTCTTTGCCGAATTTGCGGCGTTGCTCGGGAACCGCAATTTCCAAGGTTCCCGACAGAAACTTTGCTGTGGTGGTTTCGAAGGAAGCAAAGGTGTTCAGGTCGCCCTGGGCCACAATGCGTCCGCCATGCACGCCGGCACCAGGTCCGATTTCCACCAGATGGTCGCTTTCCAGCATCATGTCGCGGTCGTGTTCTACCACCAAAACGGTGTTGCCCAAATCGCGCAGTTCCTTTAAACTGGAAATGAGTTTCTCGTTGTCGCGCTGATGTAAACCAATGCTGGGTTCATCGAGGATATACAATACATTGGTAAGCCTGGATCCGATTTGGGTAGCCAGACGGATGCGCTGGGCTTCTCCACCGCTGAGGGTGCGCGCCGGGCTGTTCAGGTTGAGGTAGGAGAGGCCCACGCCTTGCAGAAACGATACGCGGGCATGGATTTCCTTCAGCAGGTCGGTAGCGATGATTTTCTGGCGTTCGCTGAGCTCCTCGGGAACGGATTCCAGCCACTGCAGCAGTGCGCCGATGTTCATGGAAGCCAGGTCGGCGATGTTCTTGCCGGCAATTTTGTAAAAACGAGCTTCCTTTTTCAGTCGGCTGCCTTCACAATCCGGACAATGCGTGTTGAGCATGAACTGTTCGGCCCAGTTGCGCATCTCGTCATCGTCGCTTTCAAAAAACTGTGCCTGAACGAAATGAACCACGCCTTTGAAGTTGGTTTGGACCTTCGTTTTTTTGCCGCGCTCATTCACCTGTTCCAGCGGGAAGCCTTCTTCAGTGCCATGAAGAATCATCTTCCGAACCTCAGGAGTCAGGCTGCCGATAGGGTCGGCAAGGCTAAATTTATAATGTCGTGCCATGGCGCGCAACTGGGTGAAGGTCCAGTTTTCTTTGATTTCTCCCAAGGGTAAAATGCCGCCGCGGTTGATGCTTTTTGATGGGTCGGGAATGATTAATTCCTCAGAAACAACAGAGATCTCGCCCAAGCCTTCGCAGGTAGGACAAGCGCCGTAAGGAGAGTTGAAGGAGAAGGAGTTGGGGTTGGGCTCGTCGTAGCTCAGGCCGCTCACCGGATCCATGAGGAATTTGCTGAACAGTTGCCGGCTTTGGTCGCTGGTGTCGAGCACCATCATGATTCCCTTGCCCATATTCAGTGCGGTGCGCACGGATTCTGCCATCCTTGCAGCGGCGGTAGCGCCGGCATCCATGCGGTCAATCACCAACTCAATGTCGTGGATTTTGTAGCGATCCAACTGCATGCCCGGTTGAATTTCCACCATCACGCCATCCACGCGCATGCGCTGAAAGCCGCGTTTGTGGTACAATTCAAACAGTTCCCGGTAATGTCCTTTCCGGCCTTTCACCAAAGGCGCCAGGATGGCAATCTTTTTACCAAAATTACGTTGTTCGATGGCTTCAATGATCTGGCCTTCGGTGAAGCGCACCATGCGTTCCCCGGTTTCGTAACTATACGCATCGCCTGCGCGGGCAAACAGCAGGCGCAGGAAGTCGTAAACCTCGGTGATGGTGCCCACCGTACTGCGCGGGTTGCGGCTCACGGTTTTTTGTTCGATGCTGATCACCGGGCTGAGGCCCTGAATCTTGTCCACGTCCGGCCGCTTCATGTCGCCGATGAACTGCCGGGCATAGGCCGAGAAGCTGTCCAGGTAGCGGCGTTGACCTTCGGCGAAAATGGTGTCGAAGGCCAGGCTGGACTTGCCGCTGCCGCTTACGCCGGTAAAAACGATGAGTTTGTTTCTGGGAATGCTGAGGTCCAGCGCCTTGAGGTTGTGCTCACGGGCACCAAACACATCAATGGAACCGGTATCTTCTGGAACTTCAGGCATGGTCAGCGGGGCGCGCGAAATTACGCCCATTTTGCCGAAGTGGAAGTTGTTGGTGGGAAAATAGGGCGAGGCCTGTTTGGCCATTACCGCTTGGCGTGTATTTCCTCCAAAATTGCCGTAAATCCTTTTGCCCCTGCCGATACCTTTGCCCCATGAAATTGCATGAAGTGTTGACCGTGAGTTTTACCCTGTTTGCGGTGATCGACATGATTGGAGCGGTGCCGCTCATCGTTACGCTCAAGGAGAAAATTCCCGGCATCCACGCGCTGAAGGTCACTATGGCCTCAGCCATCCTCATGCTGGGATTTCTTTTTGCCGGTGAACCGTTCCTACGCTACCTCGGTGTGGATGTGCAGTCGTTTGCCATCGCGGGCAGCATCGTGATGTTCATCCTCGGACTGGAAATGGTGCTGGGCATCCATGTGTTCAAACACGATCCGGATCTGAATACCGGCAACATCGTTCCTGTGGCGTTTCCCATCATCGCGGGCTCCGGAACCTTAACCACCATCATGTCTTTGAAAAGCACCTATTCCAACCTGGTGATCAGCACCGGAATAGTGCTCAACCTGCTGGTTATTTTTGTGGTGGTGGGAAGCACGCGCTACATCCAGAAGAACCTGGGTCGCAGTGGACTGGAAGTGATGCGCAAGTTTTTCGGCGTCATCCTGCTGGCCATAGCCGTGAAGATTTTCCGCGCCAACCTGTTCTGAGTCGGCTCAGCGGAAGCTGAACAGGAATTTTGTGTAATCCGTTGGCGGGTTTTGAAACAGCCCCACGGTTGGACCGAAGGCGTCGGTTTTGCCTTCATGCAGCACCAACAGACGGTGGCTGATCCAGGCCGCCACATCCAGGTCGTGGGTGATGAACAGGTAGCTGAGTTGTTTTTCAGATTGCAGTCGGGCCAGCAGGTTCAGCACGGAAGCCTGCACGCTGGGATCCAGGGCAGAAACGGATTCGTCAAGGATGATGACTTCCGGATGGGCGCACAGCGCGCGTGCAACACAAACCCGTTGGCATTGTCCGCCGCTCAGTTCGTGCGGATACGCATTCCAGGTGTGTTCCGGAAGACGTACATCGCGCAGGAGCTGCTCGGCTGTTTCCCGGATTCCTCGGCTTCTGAGCGTTTGCCTGCCGCCATATTTCAAGGCCTCTTCCAGGGTTTCCAGCACCTTTTGGTATGGATTGAGCGCCGCAAAAGGATCCTGAAAAACCAGCTGAACCACGCCCGGAGGAAGCTTATCCAGCGCAGCCAGTTGGATGTTCCCCTGGAAATCCTTGTCCAGCCCGCAGATGATTCTGGCCAAGGTAGATTTTCCACTGCCCGATTGACCCAGAACGCAGATGGTTTCGCCGCGGTGCAGGTCGAACTGAATATCGTGCAGCACCGGACGGGCTGAATTTCTGAATTGCTTTTGCGTTACCTGAACATGAAGTTGAACGGGTGAGGCATTGGGTTGAAGCTCCTGACGTGCCTGTGGTTCCTCGTTGGGCACCGGCAGCGTTTGTTGCCTTTTCTCCAAGGTGGGACGGCAATCCAGCAGCATTTTGGTGTAATCGTGTTTCGGTTGGCGGAGCATGTCGGCGGCATTGCCTTGTTCCACCACCTGCCCGTGCTGCATCACCAGCAGCTGATCGGAATAGGCGCCCAGCAGTTCCAGGTCGTGAGAAACCAGCAGGAGCGAAACACCGCGGGTTCGGCACAGGTTGGTCATCAAAGCACAAACCTGATGCTTCAGCGCTGCATCCAGCGCGGTGGTTGGCTCATCGGCCAGCAGCAATTCCGGATTGTTGGCCAGTGCCATGGCGATCATGAGGCGTTGGCGCTGTCCACCGCTGATTTCATGCGGGTAAGCCTTCATGATGTGATTTGGATCCGGAAGTCCGGTTTCATGAAGCAGCTCCAGGGCACGTTCCTGGCGGCGCTGCCGATTGGGTTCATCCATACATTCCAGCAGCTGCGCACCGCAGCGCATGGTTGGGTTCAGCGCGCTCATGGGCTCCTGGAAAATAAAGCCGATGCTTTTCCGCCGGAAGTTTCGCCAGCGCTGGCCGGATTCAGCGCCTGTCCACAGGCTGGTTTCGCTGCTGCCGGAAAAGTGCATCTGCCCGGAGGCCTTCAGGTTTTTGGGCAACAGGCCCGCGAGCGAAAGAAGGGTCAGGGTTTTGCCGGAACCGGATTCACCTGCAATGCCCACAATGGCTCCGCGGGAAACCGACAGGTTGAGCGGCTGCACCAGGTTGCGCTCTTCTGAAGCAATGCTCCACGACTGAAGCGTTAACAGCTGCTGCTCCTTCACAGCGGTAAAGATCCAATAATTGCTGCGAGCGCCAAGTACTTTTTTTTAAGCCTTATGGGATTCCTGTTCAATAAAAGAAACAAACTCTGCCGGGTTGTTCATCACCAGCACATTGGCAGGGAAATGCAAATCCTTGCGTTTCACCACCTGCATGCCGGTCAGCAGAATTTTGGTATGCGGCCAGCTTTTGCTCAAGGCATTGATGAAAATTTGGGTAGGCAGATTGGTGTTTGCGGCGGTAAGGGTGCAGAAGATAAAATCTGGAACATGCATGGAAAAAATGCTGTTCAGGTCTTCCAGGGGTGTGGAAGTGCCCAGATAAATAACGCTCTGTGAGCGGGCACGCAGGATGTAGTTGGCAAACAGGAGGCTGAGGTCATGCGGTTCGCCGGCCGGAACAAAAAGCAGGTAGCGACGGGCGCCTGGTGCAGGAACCTGATTCAGCTGATCGATGGCCACATACAAACGCTGCCTGATCAGGTTGGTGATGAAGTGTTCGTGGGCAGGATGGATGCTGCCGCCCAGCCATAATAGACCGATGTGTTCCATGAATGGGAAGATGATCCGACTCATGGTTTCTTCCATGCCAATTTTAAGAACGTTGACCGCCAGTGTTTTGTTGAATTCGCGTTCGTCGAACGACATCATTGTGGCCACCAGCGCCTGGATCTGACCTTCGTATTGCGTGTGGTTATCGTGAATTTCGAGCGTGCGCTTCTGCACCTCTTCACGGGTCATCTGCGCAATGGTTTTGATTTTAATCCCATTGCTGGTCAGGATGGCCACGTTCAGCATATACTTCAGGTCGTCTTCTTCATAATACCTGATGTTGGTTTCGGTGCGCTTGGGTTTCAGCAAGCCGTAACGTTGCTCCCAGATGCGCAGGGTGAAGGCCCTGATTCCCGTGATGTTCTCAATGTCTTTGATGAAATACTTGTCACGGAAAAATCCTTTTCCTTTTCTGTGTTCCTCTGATATCAACTCCTCGGTATTCGCCATCTTTGCTACATCCATGACAAAAAAAATACTCATCACAGGAGCCTCCGGTCTCATTGGAAGTGCTTTAAAGCGCCACCTCGAAGAACAAGGCCATCTGTGTGCTGTACTGTCCGCAAATAAAAAACAAAAAAATCAGGAACATCGGTTTTATTGGGATCCGCTGAATGGAATTGTTGATGAACATTGTCTGGACGGTGTAGCTGTGATTATCCACCTGGCCGGCGCAGGTATTGCAGCCCGTCGCTGGACAAAAGCATATAAAAAAGAGATTCTGGATTCGAGGGTGAAAGGTGCACAGTTGTTGTTACAACTGGCAATTAAAAAACAACAGCACATTGCACATTTTATCAGTGCCTCAGGTGTTGGGATATATCCATCCGGAACCGGACAGCCATTAAATGAGCACTATCGAAGCGGCACTGATTTTTTGAGTGACGTTTGTGTACAATGGGAAGAGGCAGCGCAGCAGTTCGGGTCCATCGGCAGCAAGGTTTCAGTTTTGCGCACTTCTGTTGTTTTGTCCAATTCAGGTGGTTTTCTGGAGCCATTCCAAACCTCTATGAAATTCGGGATTTTACCGGTACTTGGGCTCAAAAAACAACAGCTCAGCTGGATTCATATTGACGACATGGTGCGCATGTATGCTGCTTTGGTGGATGATACGCTGGTACCGGGAAGCTACAATGCTGCAGCTCCGGCTTCTTGCGCGCAAGATGTGTTTCTGAAAACACTGGCCGCCGCGGCAGGGAAGAAATGCCTTTATCCGGGCATTCCGCCTTTTTTGGTGCGCCTGATTTTTGGCGAGCAGTCGGCTTTGTTGCTCAGCGACCAGCAGGTGGTGCCAGAGAAACTTTTACAGCAGGGCTTTGTTTTTAAGTATCCCACTTTAGCATCAGCCTTAGCACAGATTTATGCCCCAAAATAACCTCGCGGTTTTCTGGTTCCGACGCGATTTACGCTACAACGACAATGCCGCGTTGGCGGCAGCCCTCACTTCGGGATTGCCCGTTTTGCCCATCTTCATCTTCGACCCTTCCATTCTGGAACCTTTGCAGGATCGAAGCGATGCCAGGGTTGCCTTCATCCACGAGCAACTGACTGCACTGGATGCACACTTCCGCAGCCTGGGCAGCGGTTTGCTGGTGCTGCATCAAAAACCTGAAGACGCATGGCAGGAACTGTGCAGCAGGTTTTCCATCAAGGCCGTTTATACCAACCGCGATTATGAACCTTATGCGCGCAGCAGAGACGCCGCCATTCAGGAACTGCTGAACAAACAAGGTGTGGCTTTTTACACGTCCAAGGATCAGGTGATTTTTGAACAGAATGAAGTGGTTAAAGACGATGGATTGCCTTATACCGTGTTCACGCCGTTCAGCAAAAAGTGGAAGTTGAGGTTGCAGCAGGAAGGCATTCCGGCGTTTCCTTCGGAAGCTCATTTAGCAGCATTGTGGAAGTGGCCGGGTCAGCAATTGCCAACGCTGCAAGAGCTCGGCTTTACTGCACCTGCCGCCGACTTCCCCAATAAGATTGTTAGCGATGATTTAATCCTGAATTACGGGCAGCGGCGCGACATACCTTCGGTGCGCGGAACCAGCAGGCTAAGCGTACACCTGCGCTTTGGAACCATCAGTGTGCGTGATTTGGCACGCAGGGCGCAGTCGCTGAGTGAAACATACCTGAATGAACTCATCTGGCGGGAGTTTTACATGCAGATATTATGGCATTTTCCGCATGTGGTGCACGGCGCATTTAAGCCGGCATACGACCGGATTGAATGGGTCAACGATGCGGAGCAATTCAGGCGCTGGTGCACAGGAACTACGGGCTATCCAATTGTGGATGCAGGCATGCGCGAACTGAACGCCACCGGTTTCATGCACAACAGGGTGCGCATGATTGTGGCCAGTTTTCTGTGTAAAAACCTGCTCATTGACTGGCGCTGGGGTGCGGATTATTTCGCCGGGAAACTGCTCGATTTTGAATTGGCTTCGAACAATGGTGGCTGGCAGTGGGCTGCAGGCAGCGGGGTAGATGCCGCACCTTATTTCCGCGTGTTTAACCCAACCTTGCAAACACAGCGTTTTGATCCGCAGGGTAAATACATCCGACAATGGGTTCCTGAATACGGAACGCCTGCGTATCCGCGGCCCATGGTGGATTTTGCCGCTACGCGGAAACGTTGTCTTGAGGTGTATAAGGCAGCACTTGGATGAAGTAAGTGCCTGTTTTTCTGCACCTACTTCAAGAGGCTTTTTCATTTTTTAGATGTTATTTGCATTCATGCGCTGCATCTTATTTGGGTTCTTCTTAGCTGCATCTGCTTCATTGCTTCATGGCCAGGATGCACTGTATGTCCCGAATGGATTTGCCGAACGTTATGTTCAGGCTTTGGATATCTGGAACTTGCCTGGCAGGGAAGTGGCTTTACCCAATCATGCCAATACCGGAAACCGGTTTTATCCCCGGGCAGATGTTGCCGAACTCTTTTTTTATGGAAGTGGAAAAGCTGACCCGCTTCGCTTCATGAATCAGTATCTGAACACGGACAATCCCGACAGGTATGGGCCCATGGCATCAAGACGTAAGGGTGTTGGCCCATTTTATAGGACACCGGCTCAGCTGCTTTTCTGGCAGGATTCCGGCGATGCGTTTATGGTGAATCCGGTACTGAACGTGCAGCTGCAGCCAGGAGCTGCGAATATCCTGCAACAGAATACCCGCGGGGCGGAATTCCGTGGCAACATCACTTCAAAGCTATCTTTTTATTCCCTGGTTACAGAAAACCAGGTTTATCTGCCCCAATTCATCGACACCATCCGCAGAAAGTATGGCGTTGTTCCCGGGGAAGGATTCATCACGCCGTTCAAAAAAACCGGTGCCGATTTTCTCCAGGCCAGAGGCTACCTCACCTTACGCGCGCTGAAAAACCGGGTGCGGATGCAGGCCGGGCACGATAAAATGTTCATCGGCAATGGCATCCGCAGCCTTATTCTTTCCGACCATTCCCGTGAATTTCTACACCTGCGCTTGCATACCAGCCTAGGGCCATTTCGTTACCAGAACATTTTTGCACGCTTGAATGGTTATACACCCAACACGGGCGACCGCTTGCAACCCATCAAATACATGGCCATCCACAGGGCTTCGGTACAAGTTACCCGAAACCTGGAATTGGGGCTGAGTGAAATGGTGATTTTTGACCGCAGCGATAGTTCGCGGCAACGCGGCTTCGACGCAGATTACCTCAATCCAGTGATTCTGTATCGCGCCGTGGAAATACACAATGGCAGCCGCGACAATGCCATGCTTGCCTTCGACTGGAAATGGAATTTCATCAATCGTTTCCAATGGTACGGGCAAGTGATGCTTGATGAGTTTCGTCTGGAGTTTATGCGCCAGCGCAGTGGCTGGTGGGGCAATAAATACGGATTGCAAGCAGGCTTGAAATACACGGTGGCACAACCGCGGTTCGGATGGTTATTTGTACAGGCTGAATGGAATCGGGTGCGTCCTTATACCTACACGCATTACCTGCCGCTGCAATCATACACGCATTACAATCAGCCACTGGCCCACCCGTTGGGAAGTAATTTCACCGAATATGTTTTTGCTTTCCAGTACCAGCCGGAAGCGCTACCAGGTTTGTTCGTAAAGCTGGATGTGATGCTGGCTACGCGCGGCCTCGACAGCCTCAACGGCAAGAATTACGGAAATGACATCCGTTTGAATTACACAACCCGCGCCGGAAACTTCAACCAGCGCATGCATCAGGGCTATGCCACACAACACATCAACAACGCCCAAGTGACGCTAAGCTATATGCTGCGGCACAATTTGTTCATCGATATGCGCTGGCTTTTGCGTCAAACCAAATACAATCGGCCATGGATGGAGCCTGGTAAAGAGCAAATGTTCACAATGGGACTGCGTTTAAATATCGAGCCACGAAACTACCTGCAATAAGCATTGGGAATGCACATTGGCCAAGGATGTCGATTTTCTGAAAACTAAACGCACAGCGTGGCGCGAATCATTTCTCTTTTATGACCTTTAGCTCCGCGCAACCGTTCAACCTGCCAATGTGCTATTTGCAGCATCCTTCTGAAGGCGCCCTGCGCGCAATATGTAACGGCAACAGATCCGGGTTTCATCAGGGTTTTCAGGTGGTTCCAGCTTTGGGCTGTCCACATTTCCGGTTGATACTTTGGTGCAAAGGCGTCGTAATACACCAAGTCGAAGGTATGCGGGGCATGCAATTCACTTAAGGAACATTTGAGTTTTCGCAGAAAAAAACGTGCAGTAATCCGTTGGAATAAAGCCTGTTTTGCAGCTATCGGAACGGTCCAATGGTTCGCGGCAATGGCATCAGGAATTTGGTAACCCAGGGCCTGCAATTCGCGGGCGGTATATTGTTCCTCTTCGGGTAAGGGGAATGGTTCGATGGCGGTGTAATGAACTTCGCCAATGGAGTGAATCATGGTAAGCAAGGCATTCAATCCTGTGCCGTAACCTACTTCCAGGAGGTGCAGGCTGTTGTTTTTTCTTTGTTCCTGAAGGTGTTTTAATCCGGCATTGATGTACACGTGTACGGATTCTTCAACAGCGCCTTTGGTAGAATGGTAGGTTTCTCCCAAAACTTCATGCAGGAGGGTACTGCTTCCATCCGCAGTTTTGATGCGCACATGGTTCATGCGTAACTCAAACGTCGTTCATCAAGCTTCAGGAAGGTAAACAGAAGCAGGGTGAATGCCCACAAACTTGATCCTCCAAAACTCACAAAAGGCAAGGGGATGCCAATGATGGGTACCAGTCCGATGGTCATGCCAATATTGATACAGAGGTGAAAGAAAAGAATGCTGATCACACTGTATCCGAATACCCTGGCGAAGTTCGTGGTTTGGCGTTCTGCAAGAAGCACCAAACGGAACAGTAATCCGAAATATACCGACAGAAACAGCAAGACGCCAATAAATCCCCATTCTTCACCAATGGTACAAAAGATGAAATCGGTATGTTGTTCTGGCACAAAACCCATTTTGGTTTGGGTTCCTTCCATGAATCCTCGTCCGGTCCACCTTCCGGCACCAATGGCAATTTTACTTTGGATGAGGTTAAACCCAACGCCTTTATCATCTTTTTTCAGGTTGAGGATGATTTCTATACGGTCGCGCTGATAATCGTACAGTACGTTTTTATAGGTAAAGGAAACGATTTTGGTGAAGCCCCATGAAGCCAGTACCAGACCCACGGTTACGGCCATCCAGAATCTTGATTTTCGAAACAAATACAAAAATACCAGCGCGATGCCCGACAGTGGTACCAAGATCCAATAGATCAGGCTGAGCTGATAGGCGAGCAGTACGATAGACAAAACGGCCAAAATCATCAACCAAATGGCTGCCAGCAGCACATAGCCAGGCAACCCTTCACGATACAAAACCAGGAAAAAGCTGAAGAATACCAAGGCAGAGCCAGTGTCGTTCTGCTTCAATACAATGGCCATGGGAAGCAGGAAAATAGCCAGACTGATGCCAATGTTTTTCCAGCCTTTAAAGCGAACTCCGTAGGTTCCTAAAAACTTTGCAAGCGCCAGCGAGGTGCCAAATTTGGCAAATTCGCTGGGCTGAATGCCAATTCCGGCAAACCCGAACCACGATTTGGCTCCGGAAACTTCACGCCCAACCAGCAGAACTGCCAGGCAAAGCAAAACCGTAATGCCGTAGAATAAGTACCCGGTGAATTCAAAGAAGTTGGGATTGGAAAAAGTAACTAGGATGATGAGTAAAAAGGCACCGGTCATCCAAATCAATTGTTTTGTAGCTACCTGATTCACCTGCAGCGAAAACCCTGATTGTCCTCCGGAAGAAGCCGAATAAATGTTCAGAAACCCAAAAAATACCAGCAGGGTGAACAACAGAACGCTGGTAAAGTCCAATTTAGGACTAAGGGTTTTTTGGTTGCGTGTTGTTGGCATTTTGTCCTGGCATTATGAGCAACTTTTTCAACAGATGCGGTGCTTTACTCGGTTCATGCTCGGCTTTCAGGAAATGTTCCATCATGAGTGTGGCAATAGGTGCAGCCCAGGTTGCGCCGTAGCCGGCATTTTCAACCACAACGGCGATGGCAATTTTGGGGTTGTTTCTGGGCGCAAATCCAATAAACAGGGAATGGTCTTCTCCATGAGGATTTTGGGAAGTACCTGTTTTGCCGCAAATGGTTAGCGAGGGGATGGCAGCATTCCATGCAGTACCACCGGGAACCATCACATCTGCCATTCCTTCAATGACGCTTTCAAAGTACAAGGTGTCTACCATTACGCGGTGGCGAACCAAAAAGGCTTCAGGTTTGAATTTTTCAGGTCCGATGCCATGGATGGCATGTGGCGTGTAGAAATAGCCGCGATTGGCAATGATGGCAGCCACATTAGCCATTTGAAGCGGCGTAAGTAATATTTCTCCCTGGCCGATGGCCAGTGAAATAATGGTACTGCTCCGCCACTTTTTGCCGTGACGTTTGTCAAGGTAGGCCAAACTTGGTATGTTTCCGGCAACTTCTCCGGGTATGTCGATGCCCATCTTGGTACCCAATCCGAAGCTGTTCAGGTATGATTCCATTTTTGTCCAGCCATCGCGTACACTATTGTATTTCGGATTGTCGATGATGTCACGGAACACCTCACAATAATAGGCGTTGCAACTGATGGCAAGGCTTTGCGCCAGGTTGATGGGTGAACCGTGGGGGTGGCAACCAACCGTAAGGTTGCCCATGCGGTAACCTCCGGCGCAGCCATGTGTGGTGGCCGGTGTCAAAACTTGTTCCTGGCGTCCAATCAAAGCAATGACAGGCTTGAACGTTGATCCTGGAGGGTAAACACCTCGGATGGCGCGGTTGTACAGTGGCTTGCCCTGGTCGCGAATCAATTCCTGGAAATGTTTATTCCTGTTCGGTCCAATAAGCAAATCAGGCCGGTAATCAGGTTTGTTTACCAATGCCAATATTTCACCGGTGTTTGGTTCAATGGCCACAATGCTTCCAATTCTGCCGTGTAGCAATTGTTCGCCAAACTGTTGCAAACTGAGGTCGATGCTGGAAAAAATATCGGGACCAGCCATAGCGATGCTGTCGAATTTCCCACCTTCGGCGCTGCCTTTCTCAGTATAAAACCGGTCTTGTAATACCGTGCGCACACCCTTTTTTCCACGCAGGTATTTCTCATATCCGCGCTCAATTCCCGTTATTCCGGCAAGATCCCCATTTTTGTAATAGGGGTCACGGGCCAGCATCTTCTCTGTGACTTCGCCGATGTAACCAACCAAATGGGCTGCGGCCTGATTTCCATAGAGCCGGTCCGTTTTTTGTTCCAGATAAAACCCTTTGTAACGGTATAAATTTTCCTGAATGCGGGTGTAATCGGCAATAGGCAGGTTGGACAGAAAGGTAGCAGATCGGTTGAAAGAGTTGTCTCTCCGCCGTTGGGTTTTGGCCTTCACACGTGCCTGTTCCAGGCGTTTGTCAAACTCTTTTCGATCCATGCGTAGCAACGCACAAATGCCGGCAGTATCCAAGCCTTTTAATGCACCGGGAAATACAATCAAATCATATACAGGCCCATTATATACCAGTAAATTGCCGTGTCGGTCATAGATGATCCCTCTTGAAGGATATATGGTGATTTTCTTCAGGGCATTGTTTACAGCCTTTTTATAGTTGCCTTCATCCAATACCTGCAACGAAAAAATACGCACCAGAAAAATCAGCCCGAGCAGCGAAAACATGAAATAGAATGTGAATCGTCGGTTCTTGAGCAGATTCATCAGGATCGACGTTTGGCAAATACTGCTTCAAGTAAAAAGATTGCCGCAACTGTACCACCGGTGCTCAACAAAGCGGTCAATAAGATCTGTGGCAACAAACTGAATCGAAAGGATTCATATAAGAACAGCAAGGTGTGGTGGATGAAGCTCATTACGGATATGTAAATCAAAAAATTACCCCACCCCAACATAGAGATTTTCGGTCTGTCATATCCTTCGCGCTGTGCTGTTTCTATTTCCAGCCGACGGTCATTCATCACGCGTAAAAAGGCCAACATGGTTGTTGCAGCAGCATGCAAGCCATAGGTGTTTGAAAAGAAATCCAGGATAAATCCTGTGACAAAGCCCAGCATCAAGAACATATACCTGTTGGTGCTGAATGGAAGCAAAAAGATGAACCAGATATAGGGGAAGGGTTTGAACATATACCCGAGGTTCAACCTTGAAAAAACCAACAGCTGAAGCATCAGCAGCAGCAATACAATGAGGCTGTATTTGAACAGATTCTTAATCAAATGCTTCAATCCGGTTGTTCAGGGAATCAATCTGTGGTCGGTAAATATCTTTGACGATATAAACACTGCCCAATCTAGAGAAAGTGGTGCTCAGCTTTACATTGATTTCATAAAAGCTGCTGTTTCCGGGAATGCTGAAGTCGGCAATGCTTCCAATTTCAATACCATCGGGGAAATTGGGTGAATACTGACTGGTATAAATTTTCAGGCCTTTCCTCAGCTTCTCAAATTTATTCACACCATTTAGCTGCACATAATTCGGGTCTTTTCCATCCCAGGAAATAAATCCTTCCCTAAATCCCAGCTCTTTGATCATGGGTGAAACACGAAATTTGGTATTGAGCACGCTCAATACCAAGCTGAATCCGGGGGAAACATCGAACACCACACCCACAATGCCGGTTGGCGCCAATACCGCCATGCCAGGTGCGATTCCGGCATCGGAACCGGCATTCAGGGTGATGAAGTTGTTCATCCTGTTGGTGCTGCTCTGTACCACTTTTGCAGTGATGTATGTGTAGCGAACTGCCGCACTGCTGTCGCGGCGTACAAGGTGCGAAGCGGTATCGCGAAGCATGAAGTTTTCGCTGAGTTTTTTGCGCAGTTCCAAATTTTCACGCAGCAGCTCCGCATTGGCGGTTTTGAGGTAAAAATAATCAATAACATCCTGTCGCATAGCGACAACGGTACCCGCAATGCCTCTGGAAGTATTGAAATAAAATGTTCGCTGGTAGGAATTAAACCGCAGTACCTGCAACAGGCAAATCAGTTGAAGCAGGCCAAAAAAGAAATAAAAAGCATTGGCCTGTATGAAACGAATGATCACATTCATGGTCAGGCCTCTGTAATTAAGCGGTCATTAGGAATTTGAATTTTCCAATGTTTTTCAACGCAATTCCTGTTCCACGCACTACGGCACGAAGAGGGTCTTCTGCCACGCGCACAGACAGTTTTGTTTTCTGCGACAGTCGTTTGTCAAGTC
>JBEDND010000190.1:0-28599 GCA_041170785.1 Bacteroidota bacterium
TTCAATCACTCTGTCTAATTCGTGGTCTTGAATCATGGCTGTTGAATGCGGTGGCGTTTCCAGGCTACCTGTACTTCTGATCCGGCAGCAAGCAATACCGATTTGGGTTGTTGCTCGTTCAGGAATCCAAAGTGGGCGCCATACATTGTGCTGAAGTCGCAGTTGATTTCATGATGAAGCACCCGATGCGTGTTCCAGCTGGGGTGCAATACGCCGTATTCTTCGGTTTGTGCATCGCCGATTTTGGTGTATCCGTAATAGTGTTCAAAGATGAACGCTTCGACGCTGCCCGGCATCATGGGTGCAGCCGTGTTTTCGGCAGCTACATTGATGAAGTTTTGTTGATTGCGGTGCTGCCACATGTAGCGAACCCGGGTAAGTTGGTCGTTTTGTTGTATGAGGTGTTGCGTGGGAATGCAGGTATAATGTTCCTTATATAAGGCATTGGCGAGCCATGCCACCACACGGTACGGAACAGTTTCATTGACAAACACCACTCCGCGTCTGATTCCTTGTTCGGTGTTGCGCTTCACATAAAAACGCAGGTTTATTTCTTCAAAACTCCCAAAAAAAGGAACAGGCAAACCAAACAACCTGGTGTTTCTAAACATAAAACCAACCAGGCTCAGGTAATAAGCACCCTGGAAATCATCAAGTTCGAGGCCGTACGGCAGGTAAGGTTGCAGGGTTTCGGGTGCTACGGCGTAGTTGGCCATCACCAGATGTTCCCATTGTGCGGAAAGGAATATTTTTGGCATTACCTGATGGAAGGCAGAACAACGGCCTGCGAGAAATGGTTTGGGTCATGCTCAGCAATTGTTCATCCTCCGGAATGCAGGGCGTGTTGTTCTTTTTGGAACTTGTTGTAGATGGTTAAAATCAACAATCCGAAGGCAATGGCTGCAAGAATCAAGAGGTTGTTCATTAAGCCGTGGGCAGCAAAGGAAAGCCGCAGCAAGATGGTGGAAATCACAAATCCCGAATTGCGGATAACCTTGTGAAACTCATCTGTTTGGTAAAAGGAAAAGAGCAACAAAAGCACATCAACAATAATCAGAAGCATGAAAAATTGTTCGAAGAAGATGTTGTTGATGTTTTTGAATTGATCGACCGATAGTGTGTTGTTAAAGGTTACGTTCAACCAATTGGTGAAGGAGTAAATGGCGGTAAGTAACAGCACCGGAACCAATGCCGTTGCGATGGTTCTTTTGATTTTGTTGTATCGTTCAACTCCGGCAACATTGTAAGTTCCTGAAGCCAATGCCGGTGAATTCTGTTTGTTGAACAGATAAATCAGGAAAAACAGGATCAGTGAAGTGAGCAGATCATAAGTGAACTGCAGGTCATTCGGGCTTTTGAACCAGTCAGTACTGAAGGAAAGGTTTGCGAAATCTTTAAAAAGACGTCGGATGATGATGAGCACAATGATCTCATATTGTTTCCCAACATAAGTGGTGTACGACCGGGGCAGGTAGTAAACCAAGAGGTACACTTCATAAATAAGGATGAATGAGAAGGGGGTATAGATGGCCGCAATGGGGTTTTGCAACAGGTTCGATGGTTCTTTGAGTGCAATCCAGCCTAAGTCGACAGCAAGAATCAGCATCAGGTGCAGCACAAAACTCCCGATGGCAATGTGCAGCATGACCCGTTCTGTTTTTTTTTGAGTAGGTTCCGAAAGGAGGTTTTGAAAGAAGTAACCCATAAGTACTTGGTTTGGCCGACAAAGGGTGAATTTGATGCCTTCGACTTTGGTAAAGATATGCTTTTCCGTTTGAATTGGGCTGTTTCACATTTTTCCGGAAAATACAAACTTGTGGAAGGACAAACCTTCAGGGGTGTTTTTCCGCGATTATTAGGCAAAGCCAAACATTACATGTAACTTTGAGCCTGCGGACGAAAAGTCTTGCCGTTCAACAATTAGTCTCTGAATCCCCAAAACCGTTTCATCTGATTTCTTTTCTTCGGCCGGACCACGGAACCGACAATCCATTTATGACCCAATTTAAAGACCTAAACCTGAGTGAACCATTGTTGCGTGCACTCAATGAACTCGGATATACAACTCCGACACCGATACAGCAACAGGCTATTCCTGCATTGCTGGAAGGAAAAGATTTATTCGGCTGTGCGCAAACAGGCACCGGAAAAACAGCAGCTTTTGCATTGCCCATGTTGCAACTGATGAGTGAAGCCCGCGTAAAAGGCAAACCCGGACAACCTCCGGCCTTAATCCTTGCGCCTACCAGGGAACTTGCCCAACAAATTCTGGACAGCTTCCGCGATTACGGTAAATACCTGGGCCTGCGCAGCGCTGTAGTTTTCGGCGGGGTTTCACAGCGCCCACAGGAAGAATCCTTACGTCGTGGTGTGGACATACTGGTGGCTACCCCTGGCCGTTTGCTCGATTTAATGAATCAGGGACTGTTGAACCTGGAGCAGGTTCGTTATTTTGTGCTGGATGAAGCTGACCGCATGCTGGACATGGGTTTCATCCACGACATCAAAAAGGTGCTGGCCAAATTGCCCCGACAAAAACAAACCGGATTCTTTTCGGCTACCGTTCCTCCTGAGGTAAAAAAGCTGTCTGAAGAACTGTTGTTTCGTCCGGTGCGCGTGAGTGTAACCCGTGAGAACAGCACGGCACAGTTGATTACCCAGGAAGTATATAAGGTAGCCAAAGAAGACAAGCGGAGCTTATTGAAGCAGCTGTTGCTCGATCTTGATGTAGCGCATGCACTGGTATTCACCAGAACCAAAAGAGGTGCCGACCGTGTGGCCAAAGATTTGGTCAAGAGTGGAATTCCAGCCGATTCCATCCACGGCGATAAATCACAAGGTGCCCGTGAAAAGGCGCTGAATGGTTTCAAGAACCGAAAGTTGAGGGTGTTGGTAGCTACAGATATTGCCGCTCGGGGCATCGACGTGGATGGGCTGGCTTATGTGTTTAACTTCGACATCCCTGAAGTTGCAGAAACCTATGTACACCGCATTGGAAGAACCGGAAGAGCCGGTTCCGAGGGTCGCGCAATTTCTTTCTGTACAGAAGAAGATTTAACCTATCTTCGCAGCATTGAGAAACTTACCAACCGGCAGATAACCCTCCGGAAACTCCCGAATCAGGGACCTACAGCAAACCAAATACAATCATCCAATACCAAATTATCACAATGAAAACAGGAGTAGTTAAATTCTTCAACGCTACCAAAGGGTACGGCTTCATTAAAGAAGACGAAACCGGTACAGAAGTCTTCGTTCACATCACCGGACTTTCCGGTGGAAAGCTCAATGAAGGCGACAGGGTATCGTTTGAAATTGAACAGGGCCGCAAAGGACCGAACGCAGTTCAGGTTCGTTTGATCGAAGGATAAAATTCTTTATCACAGTGACCATCCAAGGCTCCGAATAGGGGCCTTTTTTTTTGACACATTTCCCGGTAAGAAATATTAAGGTAACATTTGGTTAACCAAACCATAAAAAAGCAGTAGTTCCTTCGAATACCTTAAATAACATGTCAAACATTCTGTCGTTTTTGATGCCCCGCGAGAAAAAATTCTTTCCGCTTTTTGACAAGGCCGCCGAAAATCTGGTTGCAATTTCCACCTTGTTGGAGAAAATGGTGAATACCAATGATCCGGAACAGCGGAAGGCAATGATTCGCGAAATCGAACGGATGGAACATCATGGTGACACGATTTGTCACGAGATTTTCAACGAACTCAACAGTACCTTTATCACGCCTTTTGACCGGGAAGACATCCATGCGCTGAACACCGCAATGGATGACATCATCGATTATGTACACGGCAGTGCAAAGCGCATTGATTTGTACCAAATCAATGAACTTACCCCTTCCATAAAGAAGCTTTCAGAGCTCATCCTTCAGGCAAGCATGGAACTCAACGTGGCCGTGCGGGAATTGCGCAACATGAAAAAGCCAGGTAAAATCAAAGAAGCCTGTGTGCGCATCAACAGCATTGAAAACCATGCCGATGATATTTTCGACACGGCCATTGCCCGTCTATTTGAAGAGGAAAAAGACGCCATCAATGTCATTAAGATGAAGGAGGTGTTGAGCAATCTGGAAACCGCTACAGACATGTGCGAAGATGCCGCCAACGTGATTGAAACCATCATTGTGAAATACGCTTAACCGGGCGAAAACATCACAACATGTCACTTCTTGTTGTAATCATTATTCTGGCTCTGGTATTCGATTATATCAATGGATTCCACGATGCCGCCAACTCCATAGCCACGGTTGTAAGTACCAAGGTACTTACGCCGCTTCAGGCAGTTATTTGGGCAGCAGCCTTCAACTTCGTGGCCTTTTTCCTGTTCAAGGATCATGGTGTAGCAAACACCATCAGCAAAACTGTGGCCGATAGTTACATCACCTTGCCTGTGATTTTCTCGGGCCTGGTGGCTGCCATTTTTTGGAATCTGCTCACCTGGTGGTATGGAATTCCTTCTTCCTCTTCGCATACCCTCATAGGCGGCTTTGCCGGTGCAGCTCTTGCTCATGCATTACTTACCAAAGGGTGGGTGGCATTCAGCTCTGTGGTAGAAATGGAGAAAATCGTCAAAACGGTATTGTTCATTTTTTTGGCGCCTCTTATTGGCATGGTGATTTCCATGTTCGTCACCATCGTTACCATTCAGAAGAAGTTCCTGATTAAAACCGTGGTAATCGCTGTTGCAGGTATCAGTACCTGGTTCATGTTTGAGCATTTTAAATACCAGAAAATGGAGGAAAACCTGGCGAAATTTTTCCGGGTTGATAAATACCAAAAAGACTTGGTCATGAACCCAGGTGACAGCAGCATCCTGGCCAAGCTTGAAATCGCCAAACAGAACCATAAAAAATCTACCGCGTATCTTGATCAATACCCAACAGTGGGAGCTGAAGGTGTGGCCGACCTGATTGTGGCAAGCATTCCTTTAAATGACTTGGAAGTAAACAAACTGAAAGATGGTGTGGGCAAAACCATAAAACTGGATTTGCTGAAAAAGGAGGCCTTTTATAACAAGGCATTTGAACCTCGTTACGACAGCCTGAAAGGTGTAATTGACGGCTTGAAACCCGTGCTCAGCCAGTTTCATACCGCAGGTGCCGATACCACTGTTCATCGGGTGGCCACCATTTTGCACCTGAGTGCTGCAGAGGAAGTGAGGCTTGCCAAATTCCTAAAGGCAGACCCGAAAAGCGACCTCATCAAGGAGTTAAATAAAGCGGATAATAGTTACTTACAAATCGGAGTAGCCTTCATCGTATTGGTGTTCTGGGTCTACTATCTGGTTGTAGAAAAATTGAGTACGCCCAGTACCTATAGAATGGCCTCCATGTTTAAGAAACTGCAGCTGGTTTCGTCTGCCGCGTTCAGTGTAGGACACGGTGGCAATGACGCCCAGAAAGTAATGGGAATTATTGGTGCAGCACTGATTGCCAATGGCGACATCAGCGATTTCAGTGAGATGAAAAACTGGGTTCCCCTGGCTTGTTATACCGCCATCGGGCTTGGTACGCTGAGTGGTGGATGGAAGATTGTTAAAACCATGGGTACGAAAATTACCAAGGTTACACCTTTAGAGGGTGTAAGTGCGGAAACTTCCGGTGCGATGACCTTGTTCATGACCGAACAAATGGGCATTCCGGTAAGCACCACACATACCATTACAGGTTCTATTATCGGGGTAGGCGCTACCAAACGACTTAGCGCCGTGCGCTGGGGCGTAACCCGCAGCCTCCTTTGGGCATGGATTTTAACCATTCCTGTGAGCGCACTGGTTGCAGGTATTGTGTATTACATAGCCAGAGGTTACCTGTCCTGACCCAAGAAATTATATTCTAGCGCACTGCTGTCCAAAACGTTTTTTATAAAACAGTTACTGTGCAGATTATCAAGGGTTTAGCAGTCTGTTTTTGACGATTTTGATTTTTACCTCCCCCAGACCGAATCAACCATATTCTATGCTCTTACTTTTTCCTTGATGAAAAAGTAAGCAAAAAATCAAGGCTGCAAATGATGAAAGGCGCACACTTGTAACTAGCTTGCCATGAGCGAAGTCGAATGGAATGCCTGCGGTGATCTCCTCGCAAGCTCGGAGCTTCCTTGGCATTTAGCGGCTTCTTGCGGCGTTTACCGCCTCCCATCATTTGAGGCCGATCCTTTTGCGGCGTAGCTGAGTTGAGGTTGGTGGAATGTATAAAAATGGTTCTGGACAACCTCCCGGTTGTTGGTCATAGCTTGCGACATTGAGGTGCCATGAATTTAGTTAAGCCCCGCATTCAGCGGGGCGTTATATTAAGCCGTTGAAGCGTTGCCACTGTTTTGGAATGATTCTTCAATTCAAAGGCAGGTCTCTATCCCAAATAGTGGCAAAAATTATTTTGGACAGATGTGATTTAAGCGTTGAAAACCCGGAATACTCCGGGCTTTTTATGGAGCCAATGTTAAGAAAACATAAATGAACACCACTTATTGACATGATGGACTTTATTGGAGTAGTACACAATGTGAATTATGTAAGAACCAGAGAAACAATAAAAAAGCGATTAGAAAAAAAGTGTATCAATACCTGCTGTTTACCATGGTTTTGCTGCCAACTAGGTTTTTGCTTCAAAAACCAATGGGAACTTGCCAGCCGTTATTTGGTATTGAACCCTGACCGGCAAATATGGAGCACCAAAGACGGATTTCAACAGCGCCAATATGTTGTAGGTGTTTCTAAATATTTGAACAAGCACCGGGTGAAATGCCAAATTGACCTTACCTGGGATGAACAGTTCAATCAAGCGAACAGAGTCAAGAAGAACGGTCCGCTCATTTGGCGCTTTCAGGTGGAATTGGGCATCTGAACTTGTACACATAGCGCATTTTCAGGGCAATGTGCAGGAGTTCCTGTCGTTTAGGTCTGAAGGAACCACAATTCCATAGGATATTTGCGCGTGCTTTTCAGGATGAACAACTACAGAAACCATCTGTGGGCAGGTATGCTGCTGCTGTTGCTGGCGTTGGCTTCAGCCTGGCTGTTGCGCCGTCCCAAAGAAGATGGCCTGCTTCACCTGAGCGGAAAGGGTTACGAGGGAACTTTTGGCTTCCTTCCGGAAGATACCTTATTGGCAGTAGGAACTGAGGCTGCGCCATTGTTGGACTCCTTCAGGCGTTTCCAGGATTCAGGCGGAATCATTCAAATCATCGGCCTGAACCACAACGCCGAATCACCCGCCGCTGAAGGTGTGAACCGGGGTTTACAACGAGCCCAGGTTTTATACCGCTACCTCAGCACATTCTTGCGCCCAGAGCAAATGCGCACCGGACACGAAGGAAATGGTGACACTGCTTTGCTCAAATCGGGTTTGCCCAGTGCTTTGGTCCGCTTTAGGCTTATGCGTAACAATGGCGTCATCATAGAATAACTTTAAGGCCCTTTTTTAATAAATCGGTAAACTTCTGTTGAAAAACACCAAACTTCAGATTGACCTTTTGTTTAAATAACCAAAGGTGTTTTGTGTCGTTATGCGACATTACCAATATTATGCGCTGTTATTGCTTGTTTTGGCTGCTCAGGCATTGCAAGGACAGCAGTTTCAGGGGTTCGAAGGTTCAAGTTCCGACAACTGGAAGTTTACCACCAACTTCTCGCGTTATAATTTCATCAGCCTGAATGACCAGTGGGCAGATACCACCGAAGTGGGTTCTGCTACAAGTCCTGCCGGAGCAGTAAAAGCAACAGCCCGCACAGGAAAAATGTTGTGGGGCATGCGTGATTTGGATAATCCCGTCACCAATCCTTCTTCCTCCAGCCAGTCACCCTGGCATTACATGGATTTCGATGCGGTGAATATTTCCGCATACAACAACAATGAATTGAGTTTTTATTACCTGAGTTTTGGCTTTGATGCGACTGATTCTCTAGGCTACATCGTGGAATACGACAATAAGACCACATGGGACAGAAAGAATTACGTAAACCTGAATAAAAGCAGCAATGCCTGGACGAAGGTCAGTGTTTCTGTTCCATCAGGAAGTACTCATGTACGGCTCCGCCTCATGGCCAAACAAAACGGCAATGACGATTGGGCTGCATGGGATGATGTTTCACTTCAAAGTTCAAACGTTGACAACACGGCACCCCGTTTTCTGGGCGGTGTGGTGCGCGACCTGAACACAGTGTCCTTATATTTCAATGAAGAACTGTCAAGGGAGGCCGACAGCATCAGCACCTATACCGGAATTACAGGGCTGGTTTCCGCTTCGCGAAGCAGTGCTCCAGGAGCCGATACAGTTGTTTTGAAATTCAACCCGGCTTTGGTTTTGGGCAGGTTCTACAACCTGACTATTGGTACGGCATTGAAAGATACCACAGGCAATGCACTTGCTGCCCCTGTTGACTTTCCTTTTGTGTTCAACAACAGCCGTCCGTCATTGGTGATTACCGAAATTATGTACAACTCCCCCAGCAATGATCCCGATTCTCTTGATTTTGTTGAGGTGATGAATACCGGAACTACGGCCGCGCAACTTGGCGGTTTCACCTTCCATAATGGTTTGTCTACAGTGCTTCCGGAGTTCACAATTGCACCCGGTGGATTTGCCCTCCTCGGGCATGATTCTGCGGCGTGCAAACGCTTCTATGGCAAGAACTTCCTGCAATACAAAGACGCACTGAGCAACGGTGGTGAAGCTTTGTTTATCCGCAATACCGAAGGAATACTGATTGACAGCGTGAGCTACGATGACGCTGCACCCTGGCCATTAGGACCTCCAAGTCCTGACGGAGGCGGCACATCCCTGGAAATCATTGATTACCGCAACGACAACAACGTAGCTACCAATTGGCGTACCGCTGCCGGAAAGGTCGGAACCTGGAATGGCACCACCGATATTTTTGCCAGTCCGGGTGCAGCAACACTTCCAACCATACCGGTTGCAGTCATCAGCGGAACCCTGCAATCCATTTCGGAGGCCAGCGACAGCATCACGCTTACCGTTTCTTTAAGCAATGCCAACAGCAATGCCACCAATGTTCGGGTGGAACTGGTAACGCAATTCGGAACGGCCAGGAACGATTCCGACTTCGTTTGGAAAGACAGCACCATCACATTTTCAGGTGGGGTAAACGGAAGCCGGAGCATTCGCTTCGCGGTTGTCAAGGACGCACTTCCTGAAGCGGATGAATACTTCGCACTGCGTATTACTTCTGTAACCAACGGTGTCACAGGCAGCACCAAAGAACAAATCATTTACCTCAAAGACGACGACAGAAAAGCACCTGCACCCAGAGGTAATCTGAGCTTGAACTTATTGGCATCTTATCCTATTACGGGAACAGGAAATTCCGCGGAAATATCTGCATACGAACCGAAGTCAAAGAGACTGTTTGTGGCCAATTCGCTGCAATCAAAGGTGCACATCCTGGATTTCAGCAACCCTTCAGCCATCAGAGAAATCAAGCAGTTTGACGTGGCTCCTCACGGAGGAATCAACAGTGTGGCGGTGTACAATGGCCTGATTGCCCTGGCTGTGGAAGATGCGGTGAAGACCAATGATGGCTACATCCTGTTCATAGACACTGCAGGAACCTTGTTGAATAAACTGAAGGCCGGTGCTTTGCCGGACATGATTTGCTTTACACCCGACGGGAACATGGTCATTACCGCCAACGAAGGTGAACCATCTGACGACTACAGCATCGATCCCGAAGGCAGCATTAGCATAGTGACCTTGGGCGCAGATGTATCTAAACTGACACAAAGCGATGTAAACACGCTCCGTTTTACGGCATGGAATGGCAAAGAATCGAACCTACGTGCAGCCGGCGTGCGCATCTTCGGCAACAATAACCCCAGTGCTTCTCAGGATTTTGAACCTGAATACGTAGCTGTTTCCGACGACAGTAAAACCGCTTGGGTTACCTTGCAGGAAAACAATGCTGTTGCTGTGGTAAACCTTGCTACAAAAAGTATTGAACAGGTGCTTCCGCTTGGAGCCATTGACTTCCTCAACCCGCGCAACGCTGCTGATGTGGGAGATCAGGGTGCCAACATCCATCTGGCGAATTATCCGGTGAAAGCCAATCATTCTCCCGATGCCATCGTGCATCAGCGTATCGGTGGAACATCGTACTTGCTTACCGCCGACGAAGGAGATTACCGTGAATATAGTGCCCTTACCGAAGAGTCACGTGTTTCGGCATTGAAACTCGATTCGGCGAAATTCCCGGAGCAAGGGCTGCTGAAATCAGGAAACGTGATGGGGCGTTTGACGGTGAGTGCCAAACAGGGAGATACCGACAACGATGGTGATATGGATGAACTGTACATGAACGGCAGCCGTGGCTTCAGCATTTGGGATGCAAGCAGTGGAACACGTGTGTATCATTCTGGCAACGATTTTGAACATTTCATTGCCACAGATCCTGCGTGGAAGGCGTTTTTCAATGCGAATAACAGTGTGGGCGCACCGTCCATAAAAAACCGTTCCGACAACAAAGGACCCGAGCCGGAAGGCGTCGCCACCGCTGTCATCAACGATACTACTTATGCTTTTGTGAGTTTGGAGCGCGTGGGTGGCGTCATGGTGTATGACATCAGCAAACCCAATGCACCGGTATTCGTGACGTATGTGAACAACAGAACCCTTGATGGTAAAGGTGACTTTGGACCAGAAGGAATTATATTCATTCCGGCCAACCAAAGTCCGAATGGAAAACATTTATTGGTGTTGAGCAATGAAATCAGTGCCACACTAAGTATTTATGAATTCAACACCAACTACCCTGTGGCTCGCCTCAGCCTGAATCTCACTGCGGAAGTATTGAATGAACGCAATGAATTCAGCGAGTTGCGCTGGAGTATTCAGCCACCATTGGCCTATCCTGCAACGCTGGTGATTCATCAGCAACGTGCGCCGCATACCGCACTTTCAGAATTTACCACCTCACCGGTATTTACAGGCGACAGCCTGAGCATTCGCCTTGCACCCGGCGCTAGCGCAGGTTCCATCACCATTACTACAATTGACGACCAGTTGGCACAGCCCAACGACACCATCATTTACCGCGGAACACTTAAAGGATTTCTTGCAGGAAATGGTGCGGTGGTAACGCGCAGGTTGGTGATATTGGATGATGACGCAAGCCAGGGAATTGCCGCGCAAACCTTACCCGCCTTAAAGGTTTATCCAAACCCGGCAAGTGCTGTATTGCATTTGGGTACAACAGTTAAACAGGTTCGGGTTCTGGACCAGAAAGGTGTTTGTGTGTTACATGCAACACGCGTGCACAGCATCAATACGAATACACTTTCACCCGGTACTTATGTGCTGGAAGCAGAGGGATTTGCACCTGTTCGCTTCGTGTTGTTGCCATAACAGGAACTTACCAAGTGTTGTTATTATTGGAAAACAGGCAGCCGCAAGGCTGCCTGTTTTTTTTGTTCCTTGTCGCGCAGGCAAGAACAATCACCAAGCATCACCGTGGAAGAAAACAACGGTGATTTCGCTTGTTGTTTAAGGGTTTGGGTTGGCGAACGCGTTTAGTGCAGGAAGTTCTTCCACCAGTGCCAGGAAGCCTTGGGCGTGCGTGTTAAGGTATCGAAGTCCGTATGAATCAAGCCAAAGCGCGGTCTGATTCCTTCTGCCCATTCTAGGTTGTCAAGCAAACTCCACACGAAATACCCCCGAACATCTGCACCTTCATTTACGGCCCTTTTCAAACCGCGCAGCGCCTCTTGGAAAAAAGCAATCCGCTGTGGATCGTCAACAGCACCTTGTTCATTGGGTGTGTCGTTTAGGGCAATGCCGTGTTCGGTAATGACCAATGGAGGGAGCTTGTAATAATTCCGTTGCAAACGGGTAATCACCCGATAAAGCGCTTCCGGGAAATCTTCCCAGTTCATGGCCGTTAATGGTACATTCCGCTTTTCCGGTGGGATGATGCGCGCACGAACCAATGGAATCCAAGGCGCAGCGGCCACCACTTGCCGGGTGTATACCTGCACCCCTACAAAATCAAAGTCGAATTGCATGCGTGCTTCATCCTTTGGACCAATATGTGCGCTGATTCGATCCATGAAGAGTTTTGCCTCGGCGGGAATACCCATGCCGAGCGTTGGTTCAAAAAAGAACCTGTTGATCAGTGCATCAAGGCGTTTTGCGGCCAAGTGGTCCGCGCGACTTTGTGTGGCAGGTTCAAAATCGGTAAATGAATAAGTATTGCCAATCAATGCCTGGGGTACATGTGTGCGCAACACTGAAGCTGCTGCACTTTGCGCCAGCAGGGAGTGATGGGCTGATTTCAGGTAGTTGTTCAGATTGCGTGCTCCGGGTGCGTGGACGCCAAGCAAGTGGCCGGCACCGGTAAACACAGCCGCTTCATTCAACACCATCCAGTGTTTCACCCGGTCGCCGAAAAAGCGTGCGGCCACGTATGCATATTCTTCCATGCGGTGTACGATGTCGCGCTGAGCCCAGCCACCTCGATCCTGAAGTGCCTGTGGAAGATCCCAATGGTATAAGGTTGCCCAGGGGGTGATGCCATTTTTCAGCAAATGATCAATGAATACATTGTACCAGGCAATCCCTTTTTTATTCAGATGAAACCGACCACTGGGCATGATTCTGGGCCAGGAAAGTGAAAAGCGGTAATGTTTAAAACCGGCGTCTTTCAGCAGTGCAACATCCTTTGGATAATGCAGCAAAGAACCGGAGGTGCGCTGAATGATGCGTTTTTGTGTTTCGTTTTGTGCTTGGTTCAGAAGAAATCGATCCCAGATACCTTCTCCGGCACCTTGATCCATCCGGAACCCTTCTGTTTGAAATGCGGAAACTGCAGCGCCCCAGGCAAAGCCCGGGCCCAATTCATTTGGTTTCATTGGCAAGAATTATTGAGGAGCTCCACTGTCCACTGCGGCTATTCAGCAGGTCCATGATGTCAGAGGCGATGCGATTGCTTTCATCGGGTTGCGGCATGTGTACGGTACGGCCTGTTTTCAGCCAGTGACCAAGTGCACGCGATTGGCTCAAATCGAAGGAGGGAAGTACTTCAACACCTTTCGATGCCAGGTAATGAGCATTATATTTTTGTTCCAGTTGTGCCTTCATGGGTACAATGAGCATCTTCTTGCCAAGGTGTAAAGCCTCTGCTGTAGTGCCAAAACCCGCCGCACAAACAATCCCCGATGCGCTGAGCATGGCTTGGTTGAAGGCGTTTCTGTCGATGGGATGATATGATACATTCCCTTCGGAATAGGGATGTGTGATGCGTTTTCCAAAAACCTTCCATTGTTGAAAGGGAAATAGCGACAACATGCGGCCAAGGTATTGATGATGATATGCGGGAAGATACACTACCACATGACCCTCATCACTCACGGTTCCCCTGGCAAGTGCTTCAGGAATGTGCGCATGGTAGGTATGTTGTCCCAATGGTTCGTAAAAGTAAGACCATTGGAACTTGGCCGGTGCATAATGACGCAACACCAGTTTTCCCATAAAGTCAACACTTCTGGGCTTTTTCAATTGTTGGTATGCGTATTGGTTGCTGATGCCGATGCTCGGAATACCGATTTTTTTTGCCAGCAAAAGACTCATCGGTTCGAAATCACTCACCACGGCGTCGTATTCGGCAATGTGCACCTGCCTTAAGTCGCGTAAAAAGCGCAAGGGCCTGAGCATACGTGCGGTTTTGATTAGGTTCACGCCACCCCTGTTGCCAAAGTGAAATCCTATTCCGCGAAATTGATAGGCCGCAGGTTCTTGCAACAGCAATTCACATTCGTTACCACTAAGCAACACATCTACTTCGGCATGTTTCCGGAGCATACGCACCAGCTGTTCGGAACGGCCAATATGCCCATTGCCTGTGCATTGAATCCCAAACAACAAGCGCATCAGGATGCGGTTTTTAATCCGAACTCCTGCAGCATCTGAGCATACAATGCATCAGCCTTTGGTAAAGGTTCTTCTTCCACAGCTTCAGACTTCTCGGAGGTGAACAGTTGGTCGTAATAAACAACATGCCAAGTTTGGTTGCTGTATTCCAACACGCTGAGGTGTTCCACCCAATCGCCGCTGTTCAGGTAGCATACTTTACCATGCTCGTTTTCGATCATTTTTTGCTCAGGATGATGGATATGACCGCAAACCACGTAGTCATAACCATTTCTGATGGCTATCTCCGCCGAAGTTTGTTCGAAATCGCCGATGAAACTCACCGCACTTTTCACGCTGTGCTTGATCTTTTTTGAAAGGGAAATTCTTCCACCTCCAAAGCGTTTAGACACCCAGTTTACTGCGCTGTTGATGAGGATCAGGGTGTCATAACCAATAGCCCCCAGCCGAGCCAGCCACTTGGAATGCTGCATACAAACATCAAACACATCTCCATGAAAGAACCACGCTTTTTTACCGCCTTCCAATTCCATCACCAACTTGTTGGTGATGCAAAAGTTCCCCAATGAAAACCCTTCGAACTTGCGCAGCATTTCATCGTGGTTGCCTGTGATATAAACCACCTTCTTGCCTTTTTGAACGAAGCGCAGAATTTGTCTCACCACCTTCATGTGTGATGATGGCCAATAATTTTTACTGAACTGCCATATATCAATGATGTCTCCATTTAATATCAACACTTCAGGGTCAATGCTTTTTAAATAGCGATTGAGCTCTCTGGCTCTGCATCCATAGGTTCCCAGATGCACATCAGAAATCACCACAATTTCCGGTTTTCGCAGCGCCATTAATGAAATCTTAACTGACTGAACAAATAGTGTAGAACCCTTGTATAAACGCGGGTTCGCAGTATTTCTTTAAGGTTGGATGCGTCCTTCATGCACACAATTATCCGGTTCAACTTTAATGTCATTGTTATGGATGTATGAACCTTCATTATAGGGAACAACGCCGCGTATCTTTGCCCGATGAACGTCAGCGGAAAAAAATGGCTGGTGTACGCAGGAACGGCGCTCTTGTTCCTGCTTGCCTGGATTTTTCGTGTTACCCTGTTGTATGTATTGGTTTCTTTGGTGCTCACCCTGTTGGGTGCTCCGGCCGTGGACAGGCTGGAACGGGTTCGTTTGGGCAAGATGAACATTCCGCGAACCGTGGCGGCTTTGATGGTACTATGCCTGATTCTGCTGCTCGCTTCCGGCATGTTGTTTTTGGTGGTACCGGTGGTTGGTGAGCAGATAAGTGCCATCAGCAAGATGGAAACATCACAGTTGGAACGCACCTTTGCCAAGCCCTTGGCAGAACTGCGCGAACTGGCTGTGCAACTGGGTTTGGATCCTTCGGTGCTCAATCCTGAGCAGATAAAAGAAAAACTGGTTTCCTTGTTCAGCCTGAGTGCATTGGGAAAAACCTTGCAGGGTGTTTTTGGCTTTTTCGGAGCACTTGCCGGTGCGCTGTTTTCCATTTCTTTTATCACCTTTTTTTTCTTGCGCGACCGCTTTTTATTTTACCGCCTCGTGCATTTGGTGACTCCGGCGCGTCATGAGCCGGCCATGCAGCGCATCCTCCGGTCGGTGAACAGCATGCTTTCCCGATATGTGCAGGCTTTGCTGCTGCAGGTGATCAGCTTCGCCATCATCATCTTCTTAGGTTTAACCATCATTGGGGAACAGTACGCATTTACCATTGCGGTATTTGCCGGCATTGTCAACCTGATTCCCTACCTCGGGCCCTGGATCGGTTTGGGGTTTGGACTTATTCTCGGTGTGTCCACCCACCTTGGATTGGATTTTTACCAATCAGTAGTTCCCGATATGCTGTATATGACGCTGGTATTTGTAGTGGCGGTGCTCATCGACAACTTCCTGACTTATCCGCTCATTTTTTCAAACACACTCAAGGCACATCCTTTGGAGTTGTTTCTGGTGGTGCTCATGGCCGGCACGTTGGCCGGTATTCCCGGAATGGTTTTGGGTGCGCCCGTCTATACGGTATTGCGCATCATTGCCAGAGAATTCTTCACGCGCTTCGATGTGGTGCGCGCCGCCACGCGTGATTTGGACGACTGAAAACCATTTCAATTGTTGAATTGGGTCATCGCAGTACCCAAACCCGCATGTATCATGCTTTCGATGCATGATGCGGCCCGTGCCATGCATACAGGCAGTTCTTCCTGCTCGGCGGCAGTCCATGATCCCAGAACATATTCAACCTGACGGCCTTTAGGAAAATCATTGCCTATGCCTACACGCAGTCTGGCGAATTCTTCGGTTCCCAGCACTTCGATGATGTTTCTCAACCCATTCTGACCGCCGTGGCTTCCCTTTGCCCGCAGGCGAAGCTTAAATTGTGGCAGCGCAAGATCATCGCATACAACCAACAGCTGACCTGAGGCCGGCTTGACCTGCTGCATCCAATAGGCCACCGCTTTACCGCTCAGGTTCATATAGGTATTGGGTTTCAGCAGCAGCAGCTCTTTCCCGCGAAAGCGAATCCTGCATGTCCAGCCGTGTCGCTCCAATGACCAAGTGGCCTGGTGTTTCTCAGCCAGAAAATCCAGCACTGCAAAGCCGATGTTGTGCCTGGTAGCGGCATATTCCTCACCGGGATTGCCCAGTCCGCATATCAGCCAGGCCATATAAAATTAGTGGTTTTCGTTGTATAAATGATAGTTCTGCGGGAATACAATTTTGTATAATCCGGCGTCGTCAACCCAATAGCCCGGTGGGATTTTGTAGGTGTTAAAAAATTTAAAACCTTCTTCGATGTTCTTCCAGAATTTGAGCACCAACGGTTTGTGTGCATAATGGGTTTGCAGGTAGGTCCAATTTTTTTGGGTAAACCGGCAAGGAAAAATATCGATGGGAATTTTAGCGTTGGTCCCCTGATAAGCCTGAGCGCGCGCGGTAATCCAGTAAATTTCTTGCATCACCGAATCGGTCATGGGGATACAACCCACCGAAACACAGTCGCCGTGCACATAAATTTCATTCCCCGGATTTTCCTTACTGGCAAACTTCAGATCTACTTCATTGGGGTAGGAAACCTTCATGGAAAGGTGATAGTTGCTGTTCGGATTGAATCGTTCGATGAAATACATGCCTTCCGGAACCTGCATATCGCCGAATTTGCGTTTTGGTCCGAGGTCGCCACTGCCCCGGCAAATATTGTACACCTTAATGCGTTTATATGCATTGGTAGAAGTATCGCTGGCCCACAATTCCAGCTGATCTTCCAGTTTGAAGGCGCGCCAGTAAATGTATTTCGGCGTTTCACTCAAACCGGAATCGCGGAACATTTTGCGGATTTTACGGTCGGTACGGTCGCGGGCCAAACGTACCCTCTCGTAGTTAAGTTGGCTGCTGAGGAAGTCTTGTGCAATGACCGTTCCGGAAGTAAAACACAGGAAGGCCAATATGAAGATGCGGTTCATGGCGGCGGCGAAATTACATCAGAGGTGTTTTTTAACCTGCAATGAAGGATAAAGCGCACTCAACAAACCCATGACCAAGGCTACGGCAGCTACCAGCACCATATCAGAAAACCTTAAGGCCACCGGATAATGCGGAACAATGGCACTGTCCATACGGATGAAGCCAATCTGCTGTTGCAACACAACCAACAGCACACCCAACAACATCCCGCTGAGGGCGCCAATCCCGGAAATAAGCAAGCCTTCTTTAAGAAATACAGCCGACAAGGTTGTTGGTTGCGCACCCATGATGTGCAGGGTGCGGATGTCGTTCTTTTTTTCTATGACCAGCATGGATAATGCGCCGGTGAGGTTAAACGAAATGACGGCCAACACGAAGCAGAGGATGGCAAAGGTGGCCCACTTTTCGGTGCGGAACATGTGCAGCAGTGCTTTGTTTTGTTCTCTGCGATCCTGAATCAGGAAGTTGGAACCCAAAAGGTTTTGCACCTCTGTTCTGATGGTTTCCAGCGAAGCCCCCGGTTTGAGGAAGAGTTCCAGGCCGCTGCGCTCATCGTAGCGTTCAAACAGGTGTTCAGCATAGGCCACGGGCACGATGGCGTAACGGTTGTTGATTTCATCATCCATGCGCATGGTGCCGCTATGCAGCAGTGGCAACTTATTCACTTCCGGGTTCACCAGGCTTACACTTTCCCGGCGTGGAACCACAGCCGAAACCTGAACATCACGCGCACCCGGCATCAGACCAAGTCGGTATTCCAGGCCTTCTCCCAAAATCACGCCACTGATGCCCGGATAAGGGTTCAATGTTCCGCCTGCCAATAAATGTTTGCCAATTCCTGAATGGTAGAGAAAGCCGCTGTCGGTTCCTTTGAGGGTGCAAATCACCTGCTGGTTTCCGGATTGGAGCACGGCGTTGTCTTCCAGTATGAGCCCAACATAGGTGATCCCGGGCAGCCTGCGTATGTGGGCTATGGTGGCTGAATCGGGGGTGAACATTTTGCCGGCAACGGGCGTCACTTTCAGGTCGGGGTGGAAGTCGTTGTACACGCGAAACAACAAACCCTCGAAGCCATTGAGCGCCGAAAGGATGACGATCAGTGCGAAGGATCCCACGGCGAAGCCCAAGAGCGAAATGCCGGTGATGATGTTCACGGCATTGCGGTTGCTGCGGCTCACCAGATATCGGCGGGCTATAAGTCCGGAAAGGCGCATAGGGGCTATTCCTCTTCCTTTTGCTGGTCTTTGTTCAGTTGTGCAAAAAGCGCATCCATCTTATTCAGGTAATCCAGAGAATCATCAAGCATAAACACCAATTCAGGCACCTTCTTCACCTCATGCCTGATTTTTCTCGCCAGCTCATGGCGGATTTCTTTGGCGTGTAATTCCACCAGTTCCATGGCTGCCTGCCGGTTTTTCACCGTATATAAACTCAGGTACACCCGCGCATGGCCCAGGTCCGGGCTCACCTGAACACCGGAAATGGTAAGCATATTCCCACCAAACCAACTGTGGTTGTATTCTTGGAAGATACTTCCCAGGTCGCGTTGAATTTGTTTGGCGAATTTTTCCTGTCTGATGCTCATCGGTACAAAGTTAGTCAGAAGCAGCAGCAAGCGAACGGTGTGTATTTGCCAAAGGAACATAACTTTGCGGCGTTTGAAAGCTACCTTGTTGATACCTTCCGGAGCCGGTGCACCTGGATTTGCCGGCATCCTGCATTGTATAAAACAGGCTCCGGGCATCCGCGTGATTGCCGGTGATATCAACAACCAAGCCTACGGCAGACAGCTGGCCGATGGATTTTTTCAGACGCCTCCCGGCAACCATCCGGAATATCCAGAATTTATCCTCAATAAAGCCGTCGAGTGCGAAGCAGGTGTGGTTTTGCCCATTACCACACGCGAACTTGACCCGCTTTCTTTGCACCTTACAGCCTTTGCCGAAAAACACATCCGACTGATGGTTTCACCATCTTCTGGGTTGCGCATTGCCAACAACAAGGCCCGTTTGTATGAATACATGCTGGAAAGTGGACAAAAGCCTCCAGTGTTTCGTGTGGTACGCACACAGGAGGCCGTGATGCAAGCCATTGAGGAACTGGCCCCGAACGGTGAGCGGCTGATTTTCAAACCGGCCTGTGGCAACGGAAGCGTGGGATTTGGCATCATCCTCGGAACAAATGAGGCCCTGCGCAGGAATTTGTTGCACGAAAAACCAGGATCGGGGTATTATTACCGCAGGGAAGAATTGCCGCACCTGCTGCCCGCCAATTTGGGCATGGAATTGCTGGTTTGTGAATATCTCCCCGGCACGGAATATTCCGTTGATGTGTTGGCCGAAAACGGAAAAGTACTTTATGCCATCACCCGCAGTCGTGATAAGATGGTGAATGGCATCAGCGTAAAAGGAACCTTTATTCGCCGCGACGATATTCTGGACATGGTGCACAAGCTGGTTGATTCTCTGGGATTACATGGTCCGCTGGGCCTGCAGTTTCGTGAAAATGAACGCAGTGAAATGACCATTCTGGAAATCAATCCGCGCTTGCAGGGAACCGTGAGCAGTTGCTTGGGTGCCGGCATCAATGTTCCGCTGGACGCCGTGCGCCTGGCGCTGGATGAACCGGTAGTAGGCCGGCAGGAATTGATACAATGGGGCGTGGGTTTTGTAAGGTATTGGTCGGAAGCCTTCTTCAACCCATAAAAAATATACCACATATTCACAAAATGAGTAATTTTGCTACTCATTAATGATTGATACCCTCATCTCTTCCAAAACGCGGGTGAAGCTGCTGTTGAAGTTCTTTCTGAACAGCGCGAACAAAGCCTATTTGCGGAATTTGGAGGCTGAATTTGGGGAAAGCACCAATGCCATCCGGCTGGAACTGAATCGGTTTGAGAAGGCCGGAATGCTGAAGAGTTCCAGTGAAGGAAACAAGAAGGTATTCAGCGCCAACACGGCACATCCGCTGTTTGGCGACATCAGAAGCATTGTATTGAAATACGTGGGCATAGACCAGATTGTGGAATATGTCATCAAGCACCTTGGCGAAGTGGAGCAGGTTTTTGTAGTAGGCGATTACGCACGCGGACTGGATGCGGGCATCATCGATTTGGTGATGGTAGGACGCATCAATCAGTCGTTTTTACAAGAGCTGGTGACAAAGGTGGAACAAAAAATAGAAAGGCGCATCAGGTACATCATTTTTGAACCAGAGGCCTTCGATATAGCGCAAATACGCAACAAACAGGCGGAGCCATTATTGCTCTGGAGCCGCTGAGTTATTGCACCACAGAATCAACATCCTGCTTGGTCCTTATGGGACTGAGGAGGCGAAGCCATGAATACAGCAGGCAATACACCTTGGAACGTTGTGTATGTGTCTTCCCGGCAGGAGAAGGCTGTTTGGGCGCGGCTGGAGCAGCAGCAGATTGAATCTTATGTACCGTTGATGCGCAAATTGCAGCGATGGAGCGACCGAAACAAATGGGTGGATTTCCCTTTGTTTACCGGCTATGTAATGGTTCGTCCACTGGCACATCAACAGGATCGGGTGCTACAGGTTCCCGGCGTGGTGGCCTATGTGCGCTTCGGCGGGAAAGCGGCGGTGGTGCGCGATGAGGAAATTCTACTTATCCGGCAGCTCATCGCACATGGTTACGACCTGGAAGTGGCCGGATTGGAACCTGGAACACCCAAGGGAACTGCCGTACGTGTAATCCAGGGTCCGTTGAAAGGGTGTTTGGGAACCATTCTGGATCATGAGAAGGACTCCGGTTTTCAGATTGCCCTGGAGGGAATCAGGCAAGGCATCCGCGTGCGTTTGCCTGCCGCTTATCTTGAAAAAATTATCGATACATGAAAAATAAAAAGTGGGATTTAATCATCAAGCCCCATACGCGCTGGCTTGATTTAAACCTCAAAGAGGTTTGGCGTTACCGCGACCTGGTTGCGCAGTTTGTGCGCCGCGACATTGTGGCTGTGTACAAGCAAACACTCTTGGGTCCGGTGTGGTTTGTGGTTCAGCCCATCCTCACCACAGTAGTATTTACCTTTGTGTTTGGTTCATTGGCCGGACTGGGACCCAAAGATGTTCCGGCGGTGCTGTTCTACATGGCAGGCATCATTCCCTGGAACTATTTCAACGAATGCCTCATGAAAACCTCTTCCACCTTTACCGGTAATGCTTCCATTTATGGAAAGGTTTATTTCCCGCGTTTGGTCATTCCATTCAGCGTGGTCATTTCCAACCTGGCCAAGTTCGCCGTGCAAATGGTGCTGCTGCTGGCTGTTTGGCTCTACTACTATTTCCAGGGAAATTATGAATTCAACATCACAGGGTATATCCTGTTGCTGCCGGTGGTCATCCTCATCATGGCTGGTTTGGGCCTTTCCATGGGAATTCTGATCTCCAGCCTGACCACGAAGTACCGAGATTTATCTTTCCTGGTGGCCTTTGGCGTGGAACTGCTTAAGTTTGCCAGCACCTTGGTATTTCCCTTGTTCCTCATCAAGAATGAAACCTACCGCATGGTGATATGGGCCAACCCCATGACTTCCGTGATTGAAACCTTCCGCTTTGCGCTGATGGGGAAAGGCGCCGAAATAAATATGTACGCCCTGAGCTACAGCGCCGGCTTTATGGTCATTGTGTTCTTCCTTGCAGCCCTGTTGTTCAACCGGGTTGAAAAATCATTTATGGATACCGTTTGATATGATGCAACCAGTTGTAATTGAAGCAGAGAACATCAGCAAGCAATACCGTTTAGGCGTGGTGTCGGGTAAAACCCTGAGCGACGACCTCAAACGCTTTTTGTATCGCCTGTCGGGAAAACCCGACCCACTGGCATTTGTTGGCGTTGAGAACGATCGTACCGTCGCATCGGAAGAACGTTATGTTTGGGCACTCAAAAACATCAATTTTGAGGTACGGAAAGGCGAGGTTATGGGCATTATTGGCCGCAACGGCGCCGGAAAATCCACCTTGCTTAAAATCTTGTCGCGCGTAACAGCACCTACCACTGGTGAAATACGTATCCAGGGAAAAATAGCGAGCCTTCTGGAAGTGGGTACCGGTTTCCATCCGGAACTCACCGGGCGTGAAAATGTGTTTCTGAACGGCGCCATCTTGGGCATGAGCAAGTCTGAAATCAAGAATAAGTTTGATGAAATTGTTCAGTTCTCGGGTGTTGCGCGATACATCGACACACCGGTAAAGCGTTATTCTTCAGGAATGTATGTGCGTTTGGCTTTTGCCGTTGCCGCGCATCTGGAACCGGAAATCCTGGTCATCGATGAGGTGCTTGCCGTAGGCGATACCGAATTTCAGAAGAAGTGCCTCGGCAAAATCAAAGAGGTAGCAGGAGGAGGCAGAACGGTATTGTTTGTAAGCCACAACATGGGGGCTGTGAGCGACATCTGTGACCGCGCCATTATGATCGATAAAGGCAGCATCAGTCATGAAGGCAATGCCGACAAGGTAATTCGTGATTACGTGAACAGCACCATGCGCGCCGACCTGACCAGCCACGACAGCCTGAAAGATGCGCAGTTCCGCAGGGGCAGTGGACAGGTGCGTATCAGCGCGCTCCGCATGCATGCCCATGGTTCCGAACAGGACCAGCATGAATTTAACTACCGTTCGGATGTTTCGTTTACCTTCAATATTCAGGTCAACGAACCGGTTCCAGAACTCTTCTTCCTACTGGCGCTCCGCTCTTCGCTGAGCCGTGAAATGGTAACCGCAACCGAACGCATCCGCATCCCTATTGAGGGCAAAACCGGTAACATCCCGTTTCGTCTTACCCTGCCGCAGCTAAACCTCAGCCCGGGTGTGTATGAAACCTACTACTGGCTGGGCAGCTCCCGGCAGGAAATGCCTTACGACGTTATTGACAATATGACCGCGCCCCTCGTAGTTCGCGTACCCGAAAACGAAAGTGCGTTACAAACAGGATACTTCCAACTTAACTACAAAACAGAACTATGAATCAGCTACCTGACTTAAATGGGAAAAGCATACTGGTAACCGGCGGAACCGGTTCCTTCGGCAAAAAATTCGTAGAAATGGTGAGCACCCATTTCCCGGGTGTGAAGCGTTTGGTAATCTACTCACGCGATGAACTCAAGCAGTTTGAAATGAGCCAGCTGTATCCGGAGAAAGATTATCCTTTCATTCGTTTTTTCATTGGCGATGTGCGCGATGGCGACCGCTTCCGCAGGGCTTGCGAAGGCATCGACATCATCATCCACGCCGCCGCCCTGAAGCAAGTGCCCGCCGCCGAATACAACCCGATGGAATGCATTAAAACCAACATCTTCGGTGCCGAAAATGTGATTGACGCGGCCCTCGATATGGGCGTGAAAAAGGTTGTGGCGCTGAGTACCGATAAGGCGGCAGCACCCATCAACCTGTACGGTGCAACAAAGTTGTGTTCAGATAAACTATTTGTGGCCGCCAACAACTTCAAGGGCCACCGCGAGGTGAGCTTCTCGGTGGTGCGCTACGGCAACGTAATCGGTTCCCGCGGTTCGGTGATTCCATTCTTCCTCTCGCGCAGAAAAGACGGCGTTCTGCCTATTACCCACGAGGACATGACCCGATTCAACATTTCATTGGAAGATGGGGTGAAGCTGGTATTCTACGCCCTCGGCAATGCCTGGGGTGGTGAAATTTTTGTCCCCCGCATTCCTTCCTACCGCATCATGGATGTTGCTGAGGCCATCGCGCCCGGGGCGCGTCACGAAATCGTTGGCATTCGTCCGGGTGAGAAACTTCACGAAGAGATGATTACCGAAACAGATGCCCTGAACACCATTGAGTTCAAGGATTATTTCGTGATTTGTCCAAGCATGCCCATCTGGAAGCCCGAAGACCTGGCTGCTGCGTTTGGAGGTAAAATGGCCGAATACGGATTTAAATACAATTCCGGCACCAACCCGCACTTCCTGACGGTTCAGGAAATCCGTGAGCAAATCACCGCTCATGTAGATGCTTCTTTTCAACCCATGTAAAACATTGTTGTGGATTCCAAGGCACATCAATACAGCATTCCTTATGGCAGGCAGCACATCACCGAGGAAGACCTCGAAGCCGTGCGCACAGCCCTGCAAAGTGATTTCCTCACCCAAGGTCCGGCTATTGCCGCCTTTGAAGCAGCATTTGCTCAATATACAGGCAGTACCTATGCCATTGCCCTGAGCAACGGCACCGCTGCATTGCATTTGTCAGCACTTGCTTTGGGTGTGAAGCCGGGAAGCAAGGTCATTACCTCGCCCATCACCTTTGCAGCCAGTGCCAACTGTGTGCGCTATTGTGGCGGCGAAGTGGTATTTGCCGACATCGACCCTGAAACAGGTCTGCTCGACATCAACGCGGTTCGGCAAATGCTGGAAGCTGCGCCGAAAGGCACCTACAGCGGCATCATTCCAGTAGATTTTGCCGGAAACCCGGTAAATCTGGAAGACTTCAGGGCCCTTGCCGATACGCATGGACTTTGGATTCTTGAAGATTCCTGTCATGCCCCCGGTGCTTCGTTCACCGACTCCAAAGGGGTTGTACAACGCTGTGGCAATGGAGCCTATGCAGATTTGGCCATCTTTTCCTTCCATCCGGTGAAACATATTGCCACCGGCGAAGGCGGGATGATTACCACCAACAATAAAGAACTGTACGACCGCATCATGCTGTTGCGCACGCATGGCATCACGCGCGATCCGGCCAAAATGCATGAAAACCATGGAGGCTGGTACCACGAAATGCAGGAACTTGGCTACAACTACCGCATTACCGATTTCCAGTGTGCGCTGGGCAGTTCACAGCTGAAACGCGCCGAGCAAGGCTTGCAGCGCCGCCGACAGATTGCAGCGCGCTACGACGAAGCCTTTCGCGGAATGTCGTTAAGAACCTTACAGACCACCCCGGGCGGAAATCATGCGTATCACCTATACGTAGTGCTCACCGAGCGACGGAAGGAATTATATGATTTCCTGAAGGAACGCGGCATCTACAGTCAGGTGCATTACATTCCCTGTCATACACATCCTTATTACCGCGGCCTGGGTTATGCTCCGGGAGATTTTCCGCGCAGCGAAGCCTACTACAGTCATTGTCTGAGCTTGCCCATGTTTCCGTCGATGAGCGACGAGGAACAGGAATATGTGATTCAAACCATCAGCGCATTCTTCGCTTGAAGCGATTAGCCATCATAGCGGCCCGTGGCGGGAGTAAGCGTATTCCCGGGAAAAACATCCGCCCTTTTTTGGGCAAACCTGCGCTGTGTTGGCCCATTCAGGCTGCAAAAGCTGCCGCCTGTTTTGATACTGTGATGGTGAGCACCGATGATGCACATATTGCGGAAACTGCACTGGCCTGTGGTGCCGAAGTTCCCTTTTTGCGTGGAAGCAATACCGCCGGCGACCATGCCACACTTGCCGATGTGCTTCAGGAAGTGCTTCAGGAATATGCAAAACGTGGCCAAATCTTTGATGTTGTTGGCCTCTTCCTGGCCACGTCCTTTTTTGCCGATCCGGAGCTGATCCGGAATGGTTGTGCCGACCTTGATGCAGGGCAGGCCGATGTGGTGCTGCCTGTGCTGCGTTTCCCGTATCCGGTGCAACGCGCACTGAAAGTGAACAGCGATGGATTCGTGGAATTCATGAACCCGGAACATGCACTTACCCGAAGCCAGGACCTGGAAGCAGGTTTCTACGACAGCGGACAGTACTATCTGCTGAACACACGCAGCTTTGCCCAAACCGGACGCATCATCGCCGGAAGGGTAAAAGGCGTGGAAATTCCATGGCATACTGCTGTGGATATTGATGAAGAAGCAGATTGGATTCGGGCGGAACAACTGGCACACGCTTTTAGGAACGGATGAGAAACACGGTGTACCTGCGCGCGGATGGCGGCCCCAATATTGGTTGGGGTCATGTGAACCGCCTGTGCGCGCTGGCAGCCATGCTTCCTGAAACCCTGGAGCTTGTGGCCGTAAGCAGTGAAACCGGAGCCGCTGTATTCAGACAAAACCTGCCTCCCGGTGTGGACATCAAAGTGCTGGATGCAAATACCTGTGGACGCTGCAGCGCAGAATGGAAGGATGTGCAGGCCGGACAGTCGATTTTGGTGCTTGACGGTTATCATTTCGACCAAACCTATCAGCAGGAAGCCAAAAGCCTTGGCTTCGCCGTAGTGATTGTGGACGATTTTGCCCTCGGTCCATTTGCAGCTGATGTCATCATCAACCACGCGCCAAACAGTCGCCAGCTTTATACACAAGAAGGAATTACCTATTGCTGTGGATTGGAATATGCGTTGCTCCGTCCGGATTTTTACCAAACCCCGCCAGCAGCGGCAAAACGGAACGGTAAGGTGCTTATTACCCTCGGCGGCGCAGATCCCCAAGATTTGACCCTGCAACTGCTGGAACAACTGGTGCCGGCACATCCTGAACTTCACTGGACAGTAGTATGTACCGATAACTTTTCCGAAGCGCACAGAAGCGGATTGCAGCGGTTTTCCCAACAGCACCCACAAGTGGATTTGGAGTACAACCTGACGCAACAACAGATGCACCGGCTGATGTTGGAATGCAGCAGGGCTTTGACCGCGGCAAGTACCGTGGTTTTGGAAGCCTGGGCTTCCGGCCTGTATCCGGCAGCTTTGTGCTATACTGAAAACCAGCGTATTTTGTTCGATGGCATATGCAGCGAAGGAATTGCGTTCCCGCTGGAATGGAATCGGCTGTCACACGGCTTTGAACGTTACCTGAATCAATCAGCAACACCACAACACAGGGATTCCTGGAATCCGCCGCTGGCCATCCGGAGAACTTTTCTACAACTAACAAGCGCATGATTACCACTGGGTTTAACGAACTACAAATTGGTCCTGAATTCAGGCCCTTTATCATTGCAGAATTAAGCGGAAACCACAATGGTGAGCTCGAACGGGCACTTCGCCTGATTGATGCAGCTGCAGATGCCGGCGTGCAAGCCGTGAAACTGCAAACCTATACCGCAGACACCATCACCATGCCCGGGGTTTATCGTATTGAAGATCCTAAATCGCTTTGGTATGGCAGAGATCTTTATGAACTCTACGAAGAGGCGTTTACTCCTTGGGACTGGCATCCGGCTTTGTACGCGCATGCTGCGTCCAGAGGCCTGATTTGTTTCAGCTCGCCTTTTGATGAAACAGCCGTTGACTTCCTGGAATCGCTGGGCAGCAAGCTCTACAAAGTAGCTTCCTTCGAAAACACCCATACTCCGCTCATCAGAAAGGTGCTGGCCACAGGTAAGCCGATGATCTTGTCCACCGGTGTAATTGACTGGCCCGAGCTGGATGACACGATGAATTTCATCCGCGGGGAAGGCGCCCACCAGGTGGCTTTATTGAAATGTACCAGCAACTATCCTTCTGACCCCAAAGATTCAAACCTGAGGGCCATGCCGCTGCTGGCTTCCCGCTATCAGACACTGATTGGCCTGTCAGACCACACGCTGGGCATCGGCGTGGCCATTGCTTCAATAGCCATGGGCGGCTGCATCATCGAAAAACACATTACCCTGGACCGCAGCGAAGGCGGTGTAGATGCTGCCTTTTCGCTGGAACCCGCGGAATTTGCGAACATGGTGAAGGAATGCAACGATGCATGGAAAGCCATGGGCGTTCCTGAGCTGATTACGCATCCCGGACAGCTTGGTTCTTCCATCTTCAAACGTTCCATTTATGCAGCCTGCGACATTGAAGCAGGCACCGCATTCAGTGAGCAGAACCTCAGGGTGATTCGTCCGGCAAAAGGAATCCCGGCAAGGCAATACTTCGACATTCTGGGCAAAACAGCTTCCCGATTCATTCCGAAAGGAACACCGTTGCAGGAAGACCTGATTCAATAATTTCAACCATAAAAACAAAAAATATCAGCCATCATGATAGACCTCAGATACTGCAGTAAATGCGTATTTCCGGAATCAAAACCGGATTTGTTCTTTGACGAACAAGGCGTGTGCAGCGCCTGTATTGGTGCCGCCAAAAAGGCCGGCGAAATAGACTGGGAACAGCGACGGAAAGATTTTTTCAGCATCGTGGAGCACTACCGGAAACCGGAAGGGCAGCCCGGTTGGGATTGCCTGGTACCGGTGAGCGGTGGAAAAGACAGCACCTATCAGGCCTGGTTTCTGATAAACGAATGCGGCATGAACCCCTTG
>JBEDND010000191.1:0-2905 GCA_041170785.1 Bacteroidota bacterium
GGTTTTTGATGTCGGCCAGCTCAGGCAGTTTATCCACCACCACATAGGCATGCTGCAGCAACAGTTCAATGATGCGGTGTTCTTCGGAAGACAGTTCCGGAAGCGCATCAGCGTGTGTGTCCGGATGCAATACCAGGATGCTTTCGCTTTGCAGGCGCAGGGCTGCGGGCAGGGCCAGGGCCATGATGTCGCCGAGGTTGCCCATATAATAGCTTGCCAACCATTCCCAAAATTGCAGGTCGGCTGTTTCCAGCAAGGGCGTATCGTCCAGGATGTGCAGGATGTAGCGGGCTTCATAGCCGGCAGGCGGCTTATCACCCAAGGACAGGATGATTCCTGCGTAGATCTTTCTTTTCCCGAATTGAACAACCACGCGCTTACCCGGCACTGCTTCCTCATTGAGTGCCTCTGGAATCCGATACGTATAGGTCTTATCCAGAGACAAAGGCAGCAGCACTTCTGCAAAGAGGGTGGCGCGTTCCATGCTTTTTATCTTTCCGCATAAAAAAACCGGAAGTACGCCTCCCGGTTTTTCCATGCAATGGTAGTTGCAATCAATAGTTGTTCAGCATCATCGGCATGATGAGCATGAGCATGTCTTCGTCTTTTTCCTGCTCACCGGGCATCACCAAACCGGCTTTACTGGGCGCAGCCAGGCGGATTTCAACATTGTCGCTGTCCACGTTGCCCAGCATGTCGATGAGGAAACGACCGTTGAAGCCGATTTCCAAATCTTCGCCGTCGTATTCGCAGCTCAGGCGTTCCTGCGCCTCGTTGGCCATTTCGATGTCTTCGGCGCCAACCTGCAGGTCGCTGCCTGCAATTTTCAGGCGCACCTGATGGGTGGTTTTGCTGGCGAATATGCCGATACGACGCAGCGTACTTACGAGGTCAAGTCTGCGCACAGACAAAATTTTATCGTTTCCGGTAGGAATAACCGCTTTGTAATCGGGGTAACGCTCGTCGATGAGGCGACAAATCAAACGGGTTTTGTCGTAGGTGAAGAACACGTTCGACTTATTCCATTCGATGGTTACCGGAGCATCATCGTTGTTGATCGATGAACGCAGCAGGTTGAGGGCTTTTTTAGGAATGATGAAGTGGTTTTCAGCACCGGGTTTTACATCATTGCGGGTGAAGCGCACCAGTTTGTTTGCGTCTGTAGCCACGAAGGTGATGCTGTCGTTGCCCAATTCTACATACACGCCGGTAAGTGCGATGCGCAGTTCATCGCTGCCCGTGGCGAAGAGCGTTTTGGAGATGGCGCGCAACAGCAGGTTGCAGGGCATATTGAACGAAGAATCGCCTTCAACAGCAGGAGTTTGTGGGAAATCAATGCCGCTTTGACCGGGCATTTTGTACCGGCCCACACCGGTAGTTACTTCGATGGTGAAATGTTCTTCATCGACCGTAAAAGTCACCGGCTGCACAGGAAGGTTGCGCAGGTAATCGATGATGATTTTACTGGGAACAGCAACCTGTATGTCCTCTTTACTTTCCACAGGCATGCTGGTAGTCATGGACGTTTCCAGGTCTGTGGAGGTTATGGTCAGTGTGCCGCCTTTGATGTCGAAGAGGAAATTCTCAAGTATGGGCAGGACTGGTTTGGAAACGATGGCTCCGTTCACCTTGAGCAGGTGTTGCAGCAGCATATCCGATTGTACGATGAACTTCATAGGTTGAAGGTAATTATGAGCGCAAGAATATGAATTTTCGGGTGGAAGCTATGCACAAAATCCCCCACTTATGAACAGCACAGGCAAGGATGCTTATGGCTGTTCCTGTTCGGGATTGACAATGATGTATAAATCCTCTTCATGCTTTTTCATGAGGTACTTTTCGCGTCCAAAACGCTCCAGATTCCTCAGGTTGCCGAACAAATCCTGGCGTTCACGACGTGCTTTTTCGATGGCCTTCTGATAGTAGGCCTGTTGTTCTTCCAAATCCTGAATTTCCTGGCTCACCTGATATCGGTACACCAGGTTATTGCCGTCAAATACCAACATCCAAAGGGCGTACAACGTCAGTAAAATCAGATAGCGATTGCGGAACAGGCGTTCTTTCATGACTGCTCGAAGGTCGATGTTCAGCACCTGTGGTTTTCCACGCTGTGTTTAAGGTGTGGGCAGAAAACTACACTCCGAATTCCCCGTAGAATTCAACGAAGTTCTGTTCCGTTTCATACAGCAACACCTTGTGGAGGCGCGTATGTTCGGGAAGTCTGGGTTCAATGCGTTGCCAGATGGCTGCGGCAATATGTTCAATGCTGGGCATCACGCCTTTCAGGAAAGGAACATCTTCGTTCAGGTTGCGGTGATCGAGGTGTTCAATCACTTCTTCCTTGATGATGCGCTTCAACAGTTTCAAGTCCATGATGAATCCGGTATCGGGATTGGGTGTTCCTTTCACCGTAACATACAGATCAAAATTGTGTCCATGCCAGTTTGCGTTGGCGCATTTGCCGAACACGGCTTCATTCTGCTCCGGTGTCCAGGAGGCATTGTACAGCTTATGGGCTGCATTGAAATGCTCTTTCCTGGTGATGTATAGAATGGGTTGCTTCAATGGATGTTATGCTGATAATTACATGCCAAGGCTGCTTCCTTCAGGCGCAGGATACCATTGCCTGAGTATTTGAACAGTCTTAAGAATGTCTTCTTCGGTATTGAATTTTCCGAAACTAAAGCGGATGGTGGTGCGGCCGGGGTCGCCTCCGATGCCGTGGATTACATGAGATCCACCCACTGCGCCGCTGGTACAGGCGCTGCCGCCCGATGCGGAAATACCTGCCAGGTCAAGGTTGAACAACAGCATATCGCCCTGCGGATGTGGCGGGAATGATGCACTGAGTACGGTGTACAAACAGGAACCTTCGGCGTCGCCGTTGAATCGTATATCTGCGATG
>JBEDND010000192.1:0-3967 GCA_041170785.1 Bacteroidota bacterium
ACACAATCCCGACGATTTGCCGCGCCTGCTCAGCGAAGCGCGAAATGGCGCAGATTTAGTCATTGGCTCGCGTTATGTTGGTGGCTTGGTGAATGTGGTGAACTGGCCGATGGGCCGCGTCCTCATGAGCTATTACGCATCCACCTATGTGCGCATCATCACAGGCATGCCCGTAGGTGACGCCACGGCAGGTTTTGTGTGCTATCGCAGCAAACTGCTCGCCAACATCGGCCTGGATCGAGTGAAGTTCAAAGGCTATGCCTTTCAGATCGAGATGAAGTTCCGTGCCTGGAAGAAAAAAGCCGTGCTGAAGGAAATTCCCATCATCTTCACCGACCGCACCGAAGGTACTTCCAAAATGAGTACCCGCATTTTCCGCGAAGCGCTGTTTGGGGTTATAGAACTGCGTTTAAGAAGCCTGTTCGGGAAATTGTAAGGGCTCAGGCCATTAATTCGACATCAGTTGTTGTTTCACTTCTGCCAGACGTTCGGCCCTTTTTATGCCTCTGCCTATATCCGGATTTAACTGGCTGAATTCATATTCCAGGTATTCCAGAAATGGAAGCATGGATTGATAGCGGCCCAGCGCATCGTCGGTGGCAACGATTCCTGATTGCAGCAGCTTGCGGTTGTGCGCATCACGCTGCAGCAGCAAATCCATCATGCCTGCAAACATCCTGTTGCCGAGTTCTATTTCGCCGCTGCGGTATAAAGCGCCAAGAAGGCCCGCGAATTCAAATTCTGTGTGAAGCTGCTGTGGCAAGAATACGCAGTTGATTTTTTCGAGGATACGGGCTTTTAAGGCCTGTTCCTTGTTGTTCTGACACCAATTCAGCGCCAGCGCAGCACGTGCGGCAAAAATCGCCAGATAAGTTTTATTGGTTCCCACGCGCATGGGGTCGGCCAGACTGTCGGCACGCAGGCAGATCATCTCGTCCGCAATCCAGCGGGCTACGCTTGCACTGTCTGCAGGCCCTTCCGGGTACAATGCAGGCATGAAATGCGGTCCTGCCGAACGCACGTATTGCCATTCCTGATTCAGCTCGCTGCTGCAAAAGCCGGTAAACATCACCGGACGCTGGTTGGAAAGCATCAGATCTATTAAATGAACCTGTCCGCCGACGATGTAACTTCCCCGGGCGCCAAATCGGCCTCGATTCATGCCGGAATCCAACAGGAACAAATGAGCATTAATTTCATTATTCCCATTGTAATAGGCTTCCGGGAGCATGCGCGCATCGGTGCTTCCCCTTTGGGAAATCATGATGTATCCTGGATCTTCCCAGTCGCGGTAGCGCTGATGGGCTTTCAGTTGCACCCTGCCAGGCAGGCCAAGCCCAACGCTGATTAAATCGCGGTATTCTTTCAGGCTCAACAGGGAAAGGTTGATGACGGCCACATCCCTGCGCACGCCTTCCACAATCTGCAGGAACCACAAAGGATAGGTATCGTTGTCGCCTCCGCTGACCAATATGGCATTGGAGGGCAAGCCTGCCAGCATGTTCTTGGCCAGATCCAGCATGGAAGGGTCGTACCTGGCCTGTTGGATCCAATGCAGCCCGCGTTCGGGATAACCTGCCTGGATCAGGGTTTGCGCCATAAACACATATTCGTTGGCCAGCTTCTGACGGGCATTGCCTACCAGCAGCTCGTAATTCGGATCCAGATCAACCAGTTTCTTTAAGGTGTTTAATCCCAAATTGGCATAGAACTCGAACGAATCGGCTTGTAGCGTACTGGCCTTGCCGCTCCATCCCTGTCTGCCCGGCCAGGTTGCATTTGCCGCAGTTCCCCACTGTTTGGGCATGATGAATCCCATGGCGTAATCGGAATACGCGCGACTCAGACTTTCCAGTGATGCGGGATTCAAAAGCAGTTCATTGCCAAAATCGCGGATGATGTCCCAAGACCATTGTGGATATCCGTAATAGCGACAGCGTTCGTAACGGTATGCTTCATCCAAGCGCATGCCGAGTTGCTTCAGCGAGTCGGCATCAAAAACCGGATGGCTGCGCCTGGTGATGGGAAGTGCGCGCCAGCTTCTGTCGCCCGGCCGCCACAAGGCATGTTCTGCTACCGTGTAAAGTTGTCCATCATTGGTGAAATCCTGCAATACCAAATGCCAGCCATCACGGCGGTGCGCCGCCTTGGGCATGATAGCATCTTCCATCACATAGGTTCCATACAGATGTCGCATCACCTGAGGATAAGAAGGATCTTGCGCCCCTATGTTTCCAATCAGAAACAGCGCAACCCAGAAGAGCTGACGGTGGAAAGCCATGCCGGCAAATTAGCGAATGCCGTTCACTTCCTCGAACACTTCAGATCGGTTTTGACTTTGGTAAATTTACTATGCAGTTGTGCCCGAATCATTCTTTGCCTGCAACAAGCCGGTCATCATAAACAGTGCTGAAATCATGATGACCTGAATGATGAGCGAGCGGTCAACACCGGGAACAAAATCTGCAGGTTCGATGCTCAGAAAGAGCAAGATGGTGATGAGGCCCCGCGGACTGAGGTAAAGCAGCGGTGCAGCAGGCAGTCCGGCAAGCCTTAAGAAGGCCAGTCGCAACAAGATGAGGATTCCGGAAATAACCACGGCGAGCACTAAGCTGTCCGGGTTGAGCAATTCACGGGTTTGGATCAGGAAGCCGAACAAAATAAAAAACAAGGAACGAATCAGGAAGGCAGCCTCAGCGAGCAGTTCAGACAGGCGGTGCACTTCCTGGTTCAGCTTTTCATAGTTCATTTTTTTTCCCCAACGCAGTTTCTTTACCTGTTTCAGGTTGCCCAAAAACAGTCCGAACAGCATGATGAAAATGAGTCCCGGCAAATGATAGGCTTTGGAAATACCATAAATCAGAATCACCATGATGATGATCGGGCCATATTTGATGGGATGCCTGATGCGGCCAAGGAGGTAGGTAAGACCAATGGTGGCAGCCAGGGAAACGGCCATCATCAGCAGAAATTCCCCGCCAAATGCTGCATAGGTATGCAACCCGAAACTGTCGTTGACCAAGATGAAATTGAACAAGAGGATGCCCAACACATCCGAGGTGCTGCTTTCATAAATGACAAATTCCCTGTTGGAAGCACCCAGTCCACGGCTGCTGGGAATGGCAATCGCGCTGCTGATGATGCAAAAGGGGATGGCATTCAGCACGTAAGGCCTCCAATGGTGCGGCGGTCCGGGATGATAACTCCAGAGCAACCAGGCTATAAGCGCAGTACCCGCCAGCATTGGTGCCGCAGCCATAATCTGACTTAAGATGATGGTTTTTTTCTTTTCAGGGTTTAATTCCAATTCTATGGTGCCTTCCAGCACGATGAGGATCAACCCGATGGTGCCAAGCACGGGCAAAGCACCACTTAAGTCAGGCACGGGAATGCTGAAGAAAGTGGCTGCATTTTGGGACAGCCAACCCAATACCAGCAACAGAATCACGGATGGAATTCGCGTGCTTCGCGCCGTTACGTCGAATAAATATGCGATGAGCAATAAAATGCAAATGGTGATGATTACTGCCGCAGTCATGTTGTATGTTCTTTATAATCCGCTCACTTCCTGGATGTTTTCATGCAAACGGGCCCAGCTGAACAATTGTTTCTGTTCGCGTAAGCCCGCTTCGAATGAATCAGGATCTTTCTTCAGAATAAAATCTTCCAGCGCACTGCGAATGGCTGTTTCTTCAACAGGGCACACATAGCCCACTTGGCCATCGGGAACCAGTTCCGCCAGGCCGCCCACATCTGTTACCAGCATGGGCTTTTCGAAATGGTAGGCTATCTGTGTAACGCCGCTCTGGGTGGCGTTTTTATAGGTTTGGGCCACCAGGTCGCAGACTGCGAAATAGGCCGCCACCTGCTGATTCGGGATGAAGTGCGTATGCAATACCACCCGATCTTCCATGCCGTGCTTGCCGATGATGTCCAGGTAGGGCTGGGCGTCTTCGTAGAATTCGCC
>JBEDND010000193.1:0-3273 GCA_041170785.1 Bacteroidota bacterium
TACAAGTGCAACAAGAAACACCCATTTCTAAACAAACGCTCATAACCGATGAAACTCTTATTGAAGAAGGATTAATAGATTTCAATGATCCTGCACTTCATGAATTTGGCGTCTTATAAAGTAAAAACAATGAATTATTCAAGGATAAACCACTTCATGTTGGTGCTGCTGATTGGCTTTTTACCAATGGTCACAGCACAAGCACAACCCGACCCAAGAAAACAGGCCTTGGAACAACTGAGGCAGTTTAGAAAGCAACTACTCATCGAAAAACTGGCATTGAATGAAGAAGAACAGCGCAATTTTCTGCCGGTTTATGAAGCCTACAAAGAAGAAGACCGCCTGCTTGTTTCTGCTTTCAAGAAGAAATATCCAAAGAATTCCGTGATTTACATGACGGAGGAACAGGCCAAAATTTACCTTGATGAACTCACCAAATTGAAAGATGCGCAGTGGCAATTGCAGAAAAACTACATGATAAAATTCCTGGCAGTACTGTCAGCAAAAAAGGTAGCCATGCTTCCGCAGGCAGAAAAAGAAATTCAGGTGGCCGTAAAACTAAAGGCCCGACAACTGCGCCAACGTCCCGGTTCTGAGGAATCCATACCCTCAGCGCCAGATGAAGAATAAAGTTGCTTACAGGCGTTCTTCTACAAAGCGCGTCATCCTGCGGTACAGATGAAGCCTTGAGTTTCCTCCATATATGCCGTGGTTTTTGTCCGGATAGATTTCAGAATCAAAATCAATGTTGGCCTCGATTAACGCTTTAACCATTTCTGTAGTGTTCTGAAAATGCACATTATCATCGGCGGTGCCGTGCATGATCAAATAACTGCCTTTGATGTTTCTGACAAAGTTAATGGGTGAGTTTTGATCGTAACCGCCTCGGTTGTCCTGAGGTTTACGCAGATAACGTTCCGTGTAGATATTGTCGTAATAACGCCAGTTTGTTACCGGCGCCACGGCTATCGCCATTTTAAACACTTCGGGAGATTTTGCCAAACACAGGCTGCTCAAATATCCTCCAAAACTCCAGCCCCAGATGCCTACCCTTCCCGAATCAACAAACGCCATATTGCGCGCAAACCAACGAGCAGCAAATGCTTGATCTTCCTGCTCGAGTTTACCCAGCTGCAGGTAGGTGGCTTTTTGAAATGCGGCACCCTGATGTCCCGTTCCCCGATTATCCACAGAAACAACAATATAGCCTTTCTGCGCCAGCATCTGATGCCAGAGGTAATTGGAACCAGACCACTTGTTGTTCACAGTATTTGCGCCCGGCCCTCCGTAAACATGCATCAGCATTGGATACTTTTGGGTACTGTCGAAGTTGGGCGGCAGGATCATCCAATAGCGCAATGGCGCAATGGAAGTCAAAGGAATGGTACCGAATCGCACGTTACCAAACTGAAAACCTGCCATGGTGTCGCGCAGCTTCCTGTTTTGCTCCAATACTTGTTTTTGCTGGGTTTCCAGGGAAACCAGACTGATGATCTCGGGTTGTGTAAACGTGCTGTGGATGTCCACGTAATACTTGTTGCCGGGTAAGAATGTAACCTGGTGGTGGCCCGGTTCCGGATTCAAACAAAGCTGTTTCTTGCCATCCAATCCTATTTTATAGGTATGGGCTTCCGCAGCGGAAATTTGATAGGATGAAAAATACACCAAACCACGTTCCTCATCAACGGCATCCAGTGATGCCACTTCCCAAGAGCCTTGGGTAACAGGTGTTCTTTTACCTTTGCGGGTGTCGTACAACCAAATATGCTTGTAACCCGACAAGTCACTGGTGAATAAGAACTGATGTCCGTTGTTCAGAAAGTAAAGATCATCGTGAATGTCGATGTAGGTATTATTGATTTCTTCAAGCACCACCTTTCCTGTTCCGGTAGCAGCATCAAAAAATATCAGTTCCCAATGATTTTGGGTGCGGTTTAATCTTTGAACGGATAAAACCTGGCTGTTTTGGGTCCATTTTATCCTGGGCAGGTATTGATCGCGTTCACTGTTTGTTTCACAGCGAATGGAGTTGCCGCTATTCCTGTGGTAAACAAACACATCCACTTGGGCATTGTCTTCACCGGCTTTGGGATATTTCCATGATTCACGCTCAGGATACAAAGATCCGTACATGTCCATGGTGAATTCCTTAACGGCAGATTCGTCAAATCGGTAATAAGCGATGCAGCTTCCATCAGGGCTCCATTCAAAACCTTTACTCATGCTGAATTCTTCCTCATAAACCCAATCCACCGCCCCATTGATGATGGAGCCAATCTTCCCATCTTTCGTTATTTGCGTGGTTTCACCATTGCCGAGCTGATGTACATACAGATTGTTTTCGAACACAAAAGCCACGCAACTGCCATCAGGACTAAGGCTGGCATACATAACCTTCTTTGGAAAAACTTCCTTAAGTGTACCGTTTGCAGGATTCAGCACATAGTACATGGCCCGCACAGAATGACGGTAAATTTGCTCCGAGGATGCGCGCAGCAACAATAATTGTTCATCATTACTGAACTCAAAATCTTCTACCACAATTTTGGATCCGCGAACCACAAGTTGCTCCGGATCTAAATCTGCAAGTACTCTGGGCGCCAGGGGATCAACAGACAAATCTGGTGCTGTGTAAGGAAAGGCCAAGAGTTTGTTTTGCACCCGTTTTACATAATGAAGACCGTCGTTTAGACCACGAAATCCGGAAAATGGTGCTGACCTAAAGGTTCCTTTCTTCCAGATGTCGTCCAGGGTTATGGATTTTTGGGCCTGCACGGGCACAAGCCACAGCAGCATTCCCAAGGCAGTTAGTATATTTTTCCTCATTGATCCTTCAGTAAATTAGCGTTGAACCCTGCGCAAATCAACCCGGGTTCTTGGTTGAATTACAAGCGGAACCATTTCTTCTGTGACCACACTTTCGTCCAGGCCAAACCACTTTTCCGGGCTTCCGGTGAGGCCTTTAATGCCCATATAGGTATTCATCACAAACTGATCGGCGAACGGAAGTTCATTTTCCACGCTCAATTCTTCCTCAATGATGACAAATCGGAAATCGCCGATGTAGTTTGGGTCGTTAAAGGCGTGATAATGCGGATCCAGACGGATTTCCTTTTTCTGTACCATCTCTTCAATCACCAACCTCAGGAAATAACTGATGCGCTGTTGCACCCTGAAACCAAGTTTGAAGCGCACGCGAATGATATCATCTTTGGCTATCACATTGGCCGTGTATTCCATGGTGTAAGGCTCATCGGTGACATCCACATTCAC
>JBEDND010000194.1:0-4442 GCA_041170785.1 Bacteroidota bacterium
CAACAACGCTGCACCGATGTTTAGTGCTGCTGCCTTGAATAAGAAATTTTTCATATCATCCTTGGACTGCAAAAAGTTTGCCGATTGTTCATTTCAACAAGTCGCAACGAGAAAGGTTTACATCCAGATTGAACCCGGTGCACTGTCCTTTGAGTTTAATGCTGTCGTTGGCTTTCAGATTCTTTATTTTTTCAGAAACTTCCTTGTCAAATCTGCAGTTCACGCCGGCCATAGGATTGTCTGTGCCCAACAGGATATTTGTACCCAGGCTGTCAGGGCTAATGGATTCAATGTTGCCTGTTACTTCAATAATCTGGTTGAGGTATTTTTTGTTGGCGCTGTCTTCATTCTGTTCAAAAGCTGAGAGTAGCTGAGAGGTGGTCATGCTGTAGGCAGCTTGTCCGCTCATCACGCGTTCGGCCTTTTTGAAATAAATGTAAGCACCATATCCTGCTGCAGCCAGCAGCACCACGCCGAGGCCAATCAATACTTTTCGGTTCATAAGTTCTGTTTTCAGACTGCTAAATTCTGAAATTTGTCCGGATTATGAAGGAATTGGCTTTGAGAACCGGCTCAGTTTTGCGCTTCCCGGGGCGCATTGTGCTTCTGGCCGCACTGTTGTTCTTCACCGAAACGTTGCCGGCCCAGGGTGTGCTGTATAAAGTGAACGGCGTGTACGGCGGTGGAAATGCGCTGTTGGTTCAGGCCGATACCATTGCTTTTGTGGGAAGCTTTGCCCAGGGCAAGAAGCTGTTTCCCAATGCCCGCATTGAACAGCGGAAAAACACCTGGATTTATCCCGGGTTTATGGATGCGCATGCGCATTTTTATTATTACGGACTGGGTCTTACCGAATGCGACCTGCGGGGAACGGCAAGTTTCCGGGAAGTTTGTGACCGCGTGGCCTTTTATGCCAGATTGAACCCTGATGGCTGGATTATTGGCCGAGGTTGGGATCAAAACGACTGGTTGAATAAGGAATTCCCCGACAGGGCCATGCTCGATTCAATGTTCCCGAACCGTCCGGTCGTGCTGAAACGCGTAGATGGCCATGCGCTGCTGATCAACGATGCCGCCCGACGCGCCGCGGATTTTGATCCGGATGTTCCAATCGAAGGAGGAGAGGTGTTGAAGCACAAGGGGCTTTATACCGGCGTATTGATTGATCAGGCCTGCACGGTAGTTGCTGATGCAGTTCCGGCGCCTTCCCGCCAGCGGCAAATTCTGGCACTGGAACTCGCCGCTGGTATGGTGCTTGAGCAGGGTGTTACGGCTTTATCGGATGCGGGTTTGCCCTATGATGTGATTTTTTTGATCGATTCCTTACAGCGTGTCGGTCGCCTGCCCATCCGTATTGATGCCATGATGGCACCCGAGGAAGCTAATTTCAGGCACTTTCAGCAAGGCGGCTTTTCAAGCCCGTGGCTGGCCAGCGGATCTGTGAAGTACTACCTGGATGGGGCATTGGGCTCTCGTGGCGCCTGCATGAAGGACGATTATTGCGACCGCCGCGGCCATCGTGGCTTGTTGTTGGTTCGGCCTGATTCGTTCGCTAAGGCGTGTCAACAGGCCGCGTCTATGGGACTGCGCATTTGTGTGCATGCCATCGGAGATTCTGCCAACAAGCTGGCGCTCCACACCATGACGAAATACATGCCTGCCGGGGCGCGTTGGCGCGTAGAACATGCTCAGGTTGTGGACCCGCACGACATGCACTTGTTTCATCAAACCGGCATCATTCCATCGGTGCAGCCAACGCATGCTACCAGCGATGCACCATGGGCTGAAGACCGTTTATGCACCCACCGCATGCACGGGGCCTATGCCTACCGCACCATGCTTCAAACAGCTGGAACCATCGCATTAGGTACTGATTTTCCCGTTGAACAGGTTAATCCACTTGCGACTTATCTGGCGGCGGTTTTCAGAAACAGCGCCGATGGACGTGTGCAGCATTTCCGCAGGGAAGAGGCACTGAGCCCGGATGATTGCATCAAAGGCATGACCGAATGGGCCTGGCAGGCTTCTGATTTAAAGGTGCGTGGCGGAAAGATTGCGCCCGGATATCAGGCCGATTTGGTGTTCCTGGACCGCAATCTGGTTCAGCTGAAAGAACATGAAGTATTGCAAACCAAAGTGCTGGATGCCATGACCGCAGGTGTCATCCGTACGATACATCTGGAAGAGGTTACAGCTCCATCAAAGCAGTTCCGCTGATGCCAATGAAGCGTTCCCGTTCATCCTGTTTGATGCAGGGATGTAAACCGGTGAGTGTGCCAAAGGCAGGCAGGATCAGCAGATTTTGCCGAAGGTAAAAGCAGGGAAGCATCATCCTGTCGCGCGCTTTACTGCGCAAAGCATAACCCGGATGCACGTGGCCACAGATGCCGGGAATATGCGCAGTTTGCTCGGGCAATGGCGGATGGTGAAATAAGCTCAGGCCATCCATGTTGGTTCCCTCAGCCATGCATGTTAAACCTGCTTCGAGGTAGTACTTTTCCTCGAGGATGTCGTGGTTGCCCGGTACCAAAATCCAATGCACTTGCGGATGAGATTGAAAAAACAAAGCAGCCTCCTTCCAGGATTGGTTGTATGCACTGTGGAACAAGTCGCCCAAAAACACCACCTGTTGCGGTTCAAATTGTGTGAGCAGCAGCTGCAGGTTGTGGTAATCGCGTTGATGTGCCATTTGCGGCAGGGGCAAGGCATGCTTGCGGAAATGGGCTGCTTTGCCCAGATGCAGGTCCGCAAGGAACAAAGTTTTTGTAGCAGGTCGAAACACGCATTTCATTCCCGACAGCAACAAATGCTGACCGCCGAATTCCAACTCCATAATCCCACCCAACATCGGCGCAAATTTGCAGCAGCTTGCTTGTAATTTTGCATCATGGATGCAGCACAGTTTCATATTCCGCAGCGTGCCATAGAATTTGGTATCCTTTTGGCAACGCTGCTGCTCATTCTGTTGGCCCGAAGGACCGTCCTTCACCTGTATTACCGGCGCAAAGGGAACAAGAACAGGGATAATTTTGTGGTTACCATCAACCAGCTCAGCCTGATCATTGCCGGACTGCTGCTGTTTTTCGGCATCCTGAAGCTCATGCACATCAGCATCCGGGAGTTTTTTACGTCACTGACCATTTTTGCAGCGGCCCTCGCCCTGATATTCAAGGATTATGTAAGCAACGCATTGAACGGAATGATCCTGATGTTCAGTGATACCTACAGCATAGGCGACTGGGTACGTATTGGTCAGCACAAAGGGAAAATCCAGAACATCAACCTGTTGAATGTTCAGTTGCTCGATGACGATGATGATTTGGTCATCATCCCCAACAACCTGGTATTGCAGGTAAGCACGGTGAACTACAGCAAAAATCCGGGTCGATTTGTCAGTTTGGAATTTGAGCTGGACAGCAGGCAGATCATGCCTCTGGATCAATTGGAGCAGCAGTTGCTGCATGCCATCAGCGGTGAGCCACTGATTAAAGAAGGAACCACACAATTGCGTGCCGAGGAGTTTGCCAAAGGACATATGCTGTTGCGGTTCAGGTTTGAAATGTTGCAATACGACAAGGTTGCCGAGCGAAAAATCAAGCAGCTTCTTTGGCTGCGGATCAGCGAATGCATCTCCCGAAATGAATTCTAAAAAAACACTTGACAACCCAAGGGTGAAGTCAATAATTTTGACAACAACAATAGGCAAGGCACTGCATGTCGAAACAGGAAAAGAAAAGAATGGTGATTGATTTCAAGAACCTCACAGATGGGATGCTTGCGCTGCTGGATGAACAATATCCAACAGGTTTCAACGGCCATTACACAAAGTTCCCGAATTCTAAAGGTGAAATCATCTCTGCCGTGCGTCTGGAAACTGATGACACCATCTATCTGGTGAAAATCAGTGCACAGATGAAGCAAATCCTTACGGAAGCGGAGATGGATGAGATGATTAAACCGAATGAAAAGGACTTAGAGGAGGAAGAAAGTGGATCCGAGGAGGAAGAAGAGTCTGGTTCCGGCGCGCGCAATGCCGACGCCGAAGAAGAGTAAATTCCGAAAACCCTTATCGATTGTGTTTGTTAGTTGTGGGTGGATTTCGCCCTCACTAGGGACATATCGGTAGTTGTTCGGGTTATTTACCGGGAACTGGAAAGTACGCCTTTCGCAGATCAATATATTTGGGCTTACGAAGTAACCATTGAGAACCGCAGTTCAGATACGGTGCAATTGCTTAGCCGCAAGTGGGAAATACGCGAATGGAATGGCCATACCCGTATCGTGATTGGCGATGGTGTTGTAGGCAAACAACCGGTATTGCATCCGGGCTCTTCGTACCAGTACGTGTCGGGTTGTAAGTTGGCATCGGCCTATGGCATCATGGGCGGATTTTACATCTTTGAAAACAAGGAACAGGCGACGTGTTTCGAAGTGAAAATCCC
>JBEDND010000195.1:0-35612 GCA_041170785.1 Bacteroidota bacterium
GTATCAAGAAGACCAGGCGCGGCATGGTTATTTCAAAGAAAAGATAAATGAACTAATACTAGTTGTCATGGTGAGCGTGCCTGCCCTTACTTGTAGGAGTCGAACCATTTTGCCTCCACCGAATTAAGACACACTCGCTACTTTATAACCTCAAGCAGGCAAGGGTAACCGGTTTCAATTCAGTTGTTGCATATATGGACTTCCATCATCACTTTTGAATTCACAGCTGCAGGCAAGCGGATCTTACTGGCAGCATTCCTAACAGAAAAAATGAAGAACACAAGTTATCTGGGGTTGTTTCTGTTGCTTGTTGCGGCTGCAACCAATGCACAGGCGCAGTTGCAAAATGGCAAGTCCATTTATGGTGAAGCCGCCTATGATCTTTCCGGAGAATCGGTGAGTATGCCGGATTCGGTCACCATAGCAATCGGGGCGCACGGGAACGACGGCAACGGAACCAATTCCGGCCATGTACGGGTATTTGCATGGAATGGTTCAAGCTGGTCTCAAAAAGGCAGCGATATAAACGGAGAAGCCGCTTCAGATGAATCCGGCACCTCGGTCAGCATGCCTGATGCCAGAACCATTGCCATCGGCGCACCGCGCAATGATGGCGGCACCACTGATGCAGGCCATGTGCGCGTCTACAGGTGGAACGGCTCGGCATGGGTACAAAAAGGAGCTGATATCGATGGGGCAGCCAGCAACGAATTCTTCGGGATATCGGTCAGTATGCCTGATTCCATTACCCTTGCTATCGGTGCTTACGGAAGTAACGCCAATGGCACGTCATCCGGAAGGGTGAGAATTTACACTTGGAATGGCAGCGCATGGGTTTCCAAAGGCAGCAATATTCCCGGTAAAGCTGCGGGTGATAACGCCGGTGTTTCGGTAAGCATGCCGGATGCAAATACCGTGGCTATTGGCGCCCATTTGAACGATGGCGGTGGCAGCAACTCCGGTCATGCAAGGGTTTTCTCATGGAATGGATCTACCTGGGTTCAAAAAGGGGGTGACATCAATGGGGCAGCCGCGCAAGACCGTTGTGGTTTTTCGGTAAGCATGCCCAATGCCAATACCCTTGCCGTCGGTGCTCCGTTAAACAGCGGAAATGGCACATATTCAGGACATACAAGGGTTTTCAGCTGGAATGGCTCTGCCTGGCAACTGAAAGGTTCTGCCATCAATGGAGATAATGCAGGAAACTGGGCAGGTTATGCAGTCAATATGCCAAGTGCAGACATGGTTGCCATTGGCGCATTTTACTGCGATGGTAAGTTCCGCGATGTCGGTCAGGCTAAAGTATTCAAATGGAATGGCTCTGGCTGGACGCAGAAAGGCAACGACATCATGGGAGATACCACGGATGATTACCTGGGCAGATCAGTGAGCATGCCGGATGAAAAAACACTTGGGGTCAGCGCCCCTTACAACGGCAAAGGAGGCGTCATGATTGGACAAGTTAAAATCTTCGACATGTGTTCATCGGCAAAAACACTCACCTTAACCCGTTGCAATCAAATGGTATCGCCCAGCGGAAAATTCACCTGGACCCAAAACGGTACATATACCGATATCATTCCGAATGCCCAGGGTTGTGACAGCTTGATTACAGTACACTTAACCATTACCAAAACAGCTCCGCCTACAGGCTCAGATACCCAAACCTTCTGCAACAGCGCGACCATCTCCGATCTCAACGCAAGCGGTTCTTCCGTTCAATGGTATGATACAGTTCGAGGTGGAAGTCCATTGTCTGCCACAAGCACGCTGACAAATGGCAAGACTTATTATGCTTCGCAATCGATTTCAGGTTGCGAGAGTGATACCAGGTTGGCCGTGCTAGCACTGATAAACACACCTGCTGCACCTTCAGGGTCGAAATCCCAGTCTTTCTGCAACAGCGCGACTATTGCAGACCTTTTCGCCTCCGGCTCATCCATTCAATGGTATGATACTGCAAATGCCGGAATTCCATTCGCCACGAACACATCCCTTGCAGATGGCAAGAAATATTATGCAACCCAATCCATAGGCGGCTGTGAAAGTAACACCCGTCTGGAGGTGAGGGTAACGATTCAAAAACCGGCCGCACCATCGGTGGCAGCCTCCCAGACCTTCTGCAACCACGCAACGATAGCTGAGCTTGTTGTTTCCGGCTCTGCTGTTCAGTGGTATGATACAGCCAACGGCGGCGTTGCATTGGCCAACAATACTTCCCTTAAAGATGGCACGAAATACTACGCTTCACAAACCCTGTCAGGCTGTGAGAGCCAAACCCGCGCAGAAGTGACTGTAACCATCCTCATGCCTACTGCACCTGCAGGATCAACTTCCCAGACATTCTGCAACAAGGCCACCATCGCAGATCTTATTGTGAACGGTTCAGTCGTCCTTTGGTATGATACCGCAAGTACGGGAATCGCATTACCTACCACCACAACGCTCACTGATGGCAAAATTTACCATGCTTCACAAACAATTTCAGGTTGCGAAAGCAGTACTCGCTTGGCTGTCACAGTATCCATTCTTTTGCCGGCTGCGCCCACAGGGTTGGCAACCCAGGCTTTCTGCAACAGCGCCACGGTTGACGACTTAACCGCTACCGGTGCTTCCATCCGGTGGTATGAAACTTCCGTTGGCGGAAATGCATTGTCCGGAACATCTGTACTTAAAAATGGTTCTTCCTACCATGCCTCGCAAACGATTTCAGGTTGCGAGGGGAATACCAGACTGACCGTAGCGGCAAAAATTAATTCCGTTACAGATATCACTACAAGTTTATCCGGCAATACCATCACTGCGAACAATGATTCAGCACGCTATGTCTGGCTGGATTGCGACAATAATTTTGCCGTAATTCCGGGTCAAACATCCAAACGTTTCGTCCCTGTTGCGAATGGCAATTATGCCGTACAACTGACTCAAAACGGATGTATGGATACTTCCGCCTGCGTAACGGTTAACACGCTTGCCCTGGAAGACAGGGCCTCTGAGGCAGCACCCCGCGTATATCCCAACCCGTCCAACGGCACATTTACATTGTACAATGACCATTCGCCAGAAGGTATATTGGTTGAAATTCATGACACCCGGGGTCGAAGCATAGTGCGCCAATCTCTCCTGCATTCAAATACGATTACATTCAGCCTGAAAGAGCCGGCAGGTATTTATATATTGACCCTTCAAAGTCCAGATGAAAAATCGGTTGTCAGGTTGGAGATTGAATAAGATCACATATTGCATTGATGAAGGATTCACAGACAAAATCCGAACTGTGATTTTTGTAATTAAATGATTAACTTGATTAGAAACCTATGGCGTTTAAAATCAAAGACATCAAAAAAACATATCAATCAAAGTTCAGACAACAGGGATCAAACAACCCAAACTCATAAACAATGAGCAGTACAAATATTCCTCATGGACCTCCAAAATCATTGTTTGTGCAATGACCGTGCACAAGGCTTTAAAGGGTTTTCAAGAGGTGCTTTATCAGCCGACCTTGGCGCTTGTGGTGAATTATGCCGGAATATACTTCCGCAGGAAAATCGATTGCCCGCTTTCTACAGAGAAGGACAAATAGCTAAACGTCGGGTGGATTTTTTAGTAGAAGACATCATTTCGGTTGAGCTGAAGGTGAGCACCAACCCCTCACATGCTCCCACATTCCTTCTTTACCCGAATCTGTTTGTCTTCGGCTTCCTTGCTGGCGCGGCTGAAGCGACTTCCCGGCAGGTTTCCAAAAGCGATTCCGATGTAGAAGTCAGCGTCGCGCATGCGTTTGCCGCTGAGCATGGAAAACAAGCTGTTCGTGCCCAGATAAACCGGACCAACACGCAAGGCCAGGGCCGCACGAAACTGCTTGTAGTCATATTCCAGGAAAAGCGGCGTGCTTACTTCCAGCCAACTGCGGGTATAACGCGGCGCCAGCATCATGTATGAAGGATGCCGCATGCTCATGGAATGTCGGCCACGCAGACTTTGAACTACCTGAGCCTGCAGGAAGAAATCGCGGGTGTACTGATAATCGGCGTGCAGCACCAGTCGGGTGGGTAGTCCTACCGCTATGTTGCTCCTGCCCTGCTGCATCCCCGGCAAATCGCGGAACACCTGCTCGGCCAAATCCAAACCCGGCTGTTGATTCTTATAGCGGTCCTCTGCAGCTTTGAGGTTCCAACCCACGGTGCTGGTGTTCAGCCACTGCGTGTAAGCCACGTTGTTGTAGCGGATACGACCCACGTCCATCAGCGCCAATCCGGCCCGCAGCAGATAATCGGGATGCCGGTATTTATAGCCCCCCGGCTGTCGGAATTCAGGTTTTTGCAGGGTGTATAAAACCCCCAGTTCCAGCGCTTCACCGCGGCCATTCGAATTAAATTCGTAATAGCGCATGTCGGTGCCATCCAACTGTACCGAATCATCGTTCACCTTGGTGATTTTCAACGCCTGAGACGCAAAGGCAAATCCACCCAGGCCCCATACTTTTTTCAGGTTTATACCAGCATCCAGGTAATTTCCCCACTTCAGCTTGATGCGCCGCGAAGCGTGGATACCGGCAGCCGCATAGCCCATGCCGTGCACCGTCAACCGGCTGATGGTTTCTGTATTGCTGCGCCGGCGCAAATCGAACAAATCATACGCGCCCTTGGCGGTATCCAGCTCGTTGCGGAGCGCATGTGCCAGCGGTTCATACACGCCGCTTACCCTTCCCAAGGCAGTGGCATCCGAAACAACACCCAGCTTCCAGTTCTTATCCACCTTTACCAACACGGAAGGACCTTTCACCATAGCACCAATGCCCACGTTTTTCGGATTGCCGTTGAGGCGTTCCTTCAGCCAGCTGTTGGACCAGGTCGGATTGCCCTTTTCATCCACATAAGGCGCAGGAATGCGGTTTCCGATGAAGCGATATACAGGATAAGGCATGCGCAGCTTCAGGTAATCGTTGTGCACGTTTCCCCAAACCCCAACCAGGTTCACATGCCAGATATAGGGTGAAGCGGCTGTAAGCGCCGGATTTACCCCAGCACCCAGGATACCCGAGTATTTCCCCACCAAAACGCCGGTAAAATGCTGCGCCTGAGCGGAAGCACACCCAATGAAGAGGAAGATAAGCAGGCGTTTCATAGGCTGTGTTTTAAGTGCTAACGCAGGCATGCAGGGAAAAGTTGTATGTGCAATATTAGTTGATGCGATCTGGAGCTGCTGCATCAAAGAGAGGCTGCCCCGGATCGCTATGCTTGTCATGGTGCCTGCCCCGCAAGCTTGCGATGCGGGCTGCAAGTCCCGAGTACAGCCTCGGGGGAGCTTGCCGAACCATGAACAGCAACCCAATTACATGGCTATGCTGATTGTTCATGGAAAAAACGATTTGTATCTTTCGAAAGTGAAAATCTTAACCATTCATATACCTGATACAGTTGACTTTGATGATCAAGAGGCCCTTCTTGCCATAGCAGCCGGTATGTATGGAAAAGGGAAACTCACCCTTGGCCAGGCTGCTGATTTGGCAGGTATGTCGAAACAAGCCTTTATGGAAATATTGGGTGATTATGGCGTTTCTGTGTTCAATTTTCCTTCAAGTGATTTGGATCGTGACATAGCGAATGCAAAAAGTTATCATCTCTGATACGAGTTGTTTAATACTGCTCGAAAAAATTGGAGCACTGTATCTCTTGCAGCAACTGTTTGGCAGGATTGTTATCACACCGGAAATTGCCAATGAATTCATAACAGAATTGCCCACCTGGTTTTCCATTGAAGCACCGGAAAACAAGACCTATCAAAGAATTCTCGAAGCATCCCTGGATCGCGGAGAAGCCAGCGCTATTGCCTATGCCATAGAACATCCGGGGTGCTTGTTGATTATTGACGATTTTAAAGGAAGAAAATATGCTGAACAATTAGGTGTAATCATCACCGGCACGTTGGGTGTATTAATTGAAGCGAAACTCAGCGGACATATCGCCTCTGTGAAACCACTCCTCGAAAAAATAAAGCAAACCAACTTCAGGCTCCTGATGCACTGGAACAAAGAGTCCTGGAGAAATCAGGAGAATTATAACAGTTGCTCTGAAGCACCCGGAAAGCCAGGGATAATAAGGATGACAGGAATCGTAACTCAATAATCGAGCAGCTCCTGCAACACAGACTCAAGTCGTCCCCAGGGTAAAAACTGGTCTTCAAGCGGTTTGGCCAGCGGCACGGGCGTATCCAGGCTTCCCAGGGTGTGTACGGGTGCATCCAGCCATTGAAAACAGTTCCGGCCAATCCAGGCAGCGATATCTGAGGCAATGCTTCCGGTGATGGTATCTTCGGTGAGCACGAGCACCTTGCCGGTTTCGCGCACCTGTGCAGCCACGGTTTCCTGATCCCAGGGCAGAAGCGTGCGCAAATCCACCACGCGGGCAGCGATGCCTTTTTGCTTCACCAGTTCCAACGCTTTGTGCACGCCCCATCCGTAGGTGATGATGGTTACATTGTCGCCGTGGTTGTGGACGGCTGCCTGTCCTTCCGGAAGCATGTACCAGCCGTCGGGAACCAAGCCACTCACGCTGCGGTACAGGTATTTGTGTTCGAAGAAGAGTACAGGGTTGGGATCAGCAACGGCACGCGCCAAAAGGCCTTTGGCATCCATCGGAGAGGAAGGATAATATATCTTCAGTCCGGGCACGTGGTAAAACCAGGCTTCGTTGCTTTGGCTGTGGAAAGGGCCGGCCTGTGCACCCGCGCCCGTAGGCATGCGCACCACCACATCGGCAGGCTGTGCCCAACGGTAATGACTCTTGGCCAGGTTGTTCACAATCTGGTTGAAGCCGCAGCTCACGAAGTCGGCGAACTGCATTTCCACCACCGCCTTGCGTTTCTTGATGGCCAAGCCGTAGCCGGCGCCGAGGATGCTGCTTTCCGTGATGGGCGTATTTCGCACGCGCTCTTTGCCAAATTCTTTGTAGAAGTTATCAGTAATCTTGAACACACCACCGTATTCAGCCACATCCTGTCCCATAATGACCAGATCAGGATAGCGTTGCATACACATACGCAGACCATCGCTGATGGCGTCCACCATGCGTTTCTCGCTTTCAGGACCTGAAGGTGCGGGCATTGCCTCGTTGAAAGGCGCGAACATATCGGCCAGTTCTTCTTCAAGGTCGGGAGTTATTTCCGGCTCATTGAATACCGCTTCCAGGCCGCTTTCCATTTCAGCCATCACCGCGTCGCGCACTTCCAAGCGCAGCGCCTCGTTGAGGATGCCCTGTTCCAGCAACCAGCGCTCGTAGTTCTCTACAGGATCTTTCAGCTTCCAGGTATCGAACAGCTGCTGAGGAACGTATTTAGTGCCGCTGGCTTCCTCATGGCCCCGCATGCGGAAGGTCATGCATTCCAGCAGGATGGGCCGCGGGTTTTGGCGCAGGTCTTCCGCCAGCATGGTGACCGTTCTATATACTTCCAAAATGTTGTTGCCATCAACCTGCACCGCTTCCATGCCGTAGCCGATGCCCTTATCTATGAACTGCTTGCAGCGGAATTGTTCGTTGGAAGGCGTACTGAGGCCATAGCCGTTGTTTTCAATGAGGAATATCACCGGAAGCTGCCATACCGCAGCCACGTTCAGGGCTTCGTGGAAATCGCCTTCGCTGGTGCCGCCGTCGCCGCTGAACACCACGGATATTTTTTTGTCTTTATTCAGCAAATGTGCCAGTGAAATACCATTGGCCACGCCGAGCATGGCGCCGAGGTGGCTGATCATGCCCACGATGTGATACTCATTGGTTCCGAAGTGGAAGCTGCGGTCGCGGCCTTTGGTGAAGCCACTTTTCTTGCCTTGCCACTGGGCGAAGAGCTTTCCAAACGGAATTCCTCGTGAAGTAAATACGCCCAGGTTCCGGTGTAAAGGCAGGATGTACTCATCGGGATGCAGGGCTTCAGTCATGCCGACAGAAATTGCTTCCTGGCCGATGCCGCTGAACCATTTACCCACTTTCCCCTGACGCAGCAGGATGAGCATCTTCTCTTCAATCATCCTGGGTTTCACCAGGGCACGGTAAAGCCTAAGGAGGTCTTCATCCGTTAAGGATCCGCGATTGAATTCCATTTCGGGGCAAAGGTAAGTCTGGAACACGCATGGGCCATGCCCGGCGTGCGGAAGGAAAATGGCTTACTGCTCTTTTATCCAATCAGCGATATCTTTGATGAGCTGCTCGTCCACATGCAGGTCTTTGCGTTTGTATTCCGCGGGTTTCATACTGCCGTCAGATGGCATCATCAGGTGGTTCAGCTCGGGATATTCCTTTGCCTGGCAGCGGTTGACCAGACTTCTGCCAATGTTCAGGTAATTGTCCCCGAAAATCGTGTCTTCTTCTATTAATCCTGCCTTACAGCCCGCCTGCAGTGAAGCATAAAACGTTGGCGGAATCTGATAATCTTTACCCGCATTCAGCACCAGGCTGCGTTTGCCAGGCTGGTGTAGGTGTTCAGGTTTGAATACTTGGTCAATTTCGTTCCACCACGACAGGGGTGCACCCATAAACAGCCTGCTTCCGGGCTGACTTTGAATCCATTCTTGCGTACGAAAGGAGTCGAGCATTTGTTGCTGCTTCCGTGTTTCCGCAGAGATGCGTCCACTTTGCATGGAGTCGAGCCAGCCGAGCTGATAGCGCAGAATGGCTGTAAGCGGCTCGGCGCTGCCACACAACAACACTACACCTGCAACGCGGGGGTCTGCAGCCATGATGGAAGGCGCCACGATGGCACCCTGACTGTGCCCTACGAGGTAGATACGGGTCGTGTCCACCCAGGATTGCTGCATGGCAAAATCTATCATGGCACGCACATCATCTGTTACCTCTTCATGCAGGGTGATTTGCCCGTCAGCATAGGTTTTTCCATGTTGAAACGTGCGTTTGTTGTAGCGCAGCGTGCCGATTCCGTTTTTGCAGAGGCCGAGCGCCAGATCCATGAATACTTTATTAGGACCAATGCTTTCATCCATGTCGTTCGGACCCGAGCCGTGGATGAGGATGCAAACCGGCAGGCGGGTTTCGTCGTAGCGCGCCGGCCACATCAGCTGACCATCGAGCGGGAAGCCGGGAACGCCGTAGGTGAATTCTCTCTGAGACACCTGAAAACCACTTCCGTAGGCGGGTTTGCTGTAGGTATTTACAGGTTCCAGCGGCTTCAGGAAAAAACCCATGATGGTTTTGCCCTTCACGGCCATCAGCAGCAGCAGACTGTCATTTTCAAACAAAGCCTTATAGCTGAACTGCTCCATACCCTGAACCGTTTGCTGTTGCATCAGCGTGATGCTTTTCAGCGAACCAAACTGGGTGCTGACCTGATTCATCAGGTTGCTCATGCCGCTGGCGTCAATCTGGCGGCGAAACTCCTCGCTGCTGCTTTTCAGCAGGGCGGCGTAGTTGCCTTTTTGCATGAAGGAAACCGCTTTCTGTGCGGTCTTCAGTTCTTGTTGGGCGAAGAGCTGGGTGAATGCAGCCAGGCTCAGTAAGGTACAAAGTAGTCTTTTCATTTCTGGCTTTCAAAAGCGCCCAAATCCGGGGGAAAGCTGCGGAGGCGGCCCAACACATCGAAGTCAATGGGTGGAGACAGCATCACGGCTTTGTCCTTGGCAGGCGAAAGGGTATCCAAACCGTAATCGTGGTTGCTGAGGGATAAAAACTTGGGATCCTTGTTCAGGATGTTCTGGTTATTGTTCAGCTGGGTCAGCTTGGTTCTGATGAGGTTGTATTCGAGGAAGTGGTTGAAGGCGGCATTATTGCTGTTGTCGAAGCCAATTTCATCTTCCAGTGGACCGTAGATGATGTTGTTCACGAAATAGCTCTTTACATCGCGGGCATCGAGCAGGTTACCATTCCCGTCGCGCAGTGTATTGGTCACAGCCACATGTGGTTCGCGGCGTCCGGCACCACTATTATAGCTGGCAAAGGTGCAATGCCTGAAGTCATAATCACCGCCAAGCAGGCCGTAAAAAGTAAAGCTTCCGCAGTCGGCAAAAAGCGTGTTTTCAGCATACACTTTTGCCGTGATGCCCAGCAAACCGGCAACGCCATGGTGCATCACGCGGCAGTTTTTCAGGATGAGGTTCGGATTGTTGTTCTCCGGAAGACTGTCCACACGCAACCCAATCAGCCCTTGGCTGATTATGGCATGTTCCAAAACATTATTCGTACTTCCACGCAGGAAGTGGATGCCATTCCACAAACCTGCATTGTGGCGGAAACGATAAGCCACTTTGTCGCTTTGAATGCTAACTGGCTGGGCAGCGGTGCCCTGAACCTTCAGGGTACCCAGCACATACAAGCTGGTACGGATGCCACAATACACCTTCACGCCTTCTTTGATGGTTAAAGAACAGGACGTAGGCACGATGATGGTATCCAGCAACACGTACGGCTTGTCGCGGTCGGCCCAAACCGTTCCACAGGGTAAAACAGCTCTGCGGAAATAGTGTGCATCCCATCCCCAGGCTTCCAGCTGAATTTGTTGTTTTCTGCCGTTGGTTTCCAACAAAATGGAATCGGTCACCAGCGCAGGATTGAACTGATTATTGGCTTCCAGGGTACATTGTACAAACAGAAAAATGCTGTCGCGGGGACCTATTTCATAATCGCGAAGTTCATTGGTGTTGCGACCGTTGATGTTCAGCCGAAACGGCGAATTGGAACCACCGGCCAGCCGGATATTGGTTTTGACGATTTGGTTGAACGGATTACGGATCTGAAAGATTTTGGTCACCGACAATGGATAACCCGTTCCGGGAAGTCTGGTAAACACCGTATCGAAGCGGATGGTATCCTCACTCAGGGCCAAACCTTCCCTGCCCAGATAAATAGAATCACGGGAACAGGCAGCGACGCTGAGGATCAGCAACAGATAGAAGGCAATACGCTTCACAAGGCAAAGCTATGATAAGCTGCAGAAACGCGCACGCAGGCAGGAAGATTGTTTGAGGGATAAATAGATATGATGCTGCGTGTCATGGTTGCTAACAGTACTGGGCAAGTATCACGAGTCCCGGTGCTGAAAGTCTTGGGGAAAAGCACTGAGTTCTGGTGAGCCTGTCATGGTGAGCCTGTCATGGTGCTGAAAGTCCCGGGCGACTGCAGGGAGTCCCGGGAAGCCTGTCGAACCGCGAACCACCAACCCTAAATTCAGCATTAAATAACCTTATCAATCTTACTTTTTCCTTGATGAAAAAGTAAGCAAAAAATCAAGGCTGAAAAGGATGTTTCGGTGCACACTTGTAAACAACCGAATGCTGTCGGTGATCTCCTCACAGGCTCGGAGCTTCCTCGGCATTTTGCGGTTGCTTACTTCGCTTTGCACCTCCATCCTTTAAGGCCAGTCCTTTTGCTTTGGCTATCCAATGCACATGCGATTAACTTCTTTTTAATGTGTATGACATGGTGCTGAAAGTTCCGGGAGAACGCAGTGAGTTCTGGTGAGCCTGTCATGGTGCTGAAAGTCCCGGGCGACTGCAGGGAGTCCCGGGAAGCCTGTCGAACCACGAACCATAAACCTTGTGCTTCCTTACCTCCATGCAACAAATCCCCCATTACTGCTGTTTCTTTGAACTGGCGTAGGCCTTCCCTTCATTAATGAACGAATTCAAGCTTGTATCAGGATTTCAGCCAACCGGCGACCAGCCCGAAGCCATCAGGAAACTCACTGAAGGCATCAAACAGGGCATTCGCTGCCAAACCTTATTGGGCGTAACTGGTTCAGGAAAAACATTCACCGTAGCCAATGCTGTGGCCGCTTTGCAAAGACCAGTATTGGTGCTGAGCCATAACAAAACACTGGTAGCGCAACTGTACGGTGAATTCAAACAGTTTTTCCCTGAAAATGCCGTGGAGTATTTCGTGAGCTATTACGACTACTACCAGCCGGAAGCTTACATCCCGCAAAGCAATACCTACATCGAGAAAGATCTGGCCATCAATGATGAAATCGAAAAGCTGCGATTGAAGACCACGTCGTCTCTGCTTTCAGGAAGACGCGACGTGTTGGTGGTTGCAACGGTATCTTGCATTTACGGCGCAGGTAATCCCAGCGATTTCGAACAAAGCACCATCAGGTTGAAACAAGGGCAGAACCTGAGCAGAAACTCGCTGCTGCACATGCTCGTGGACAGCCTGTATAGCCGAACAACCGCAGAGTTTAAGCGCGGCAACTTCAGGGTAAAAGGTGATCAGGTGGATGTTTTTCTGGCGTATAATGACTTTGCCATCCGCATCGTGTTCTTCGGAAATGAAATTGAAGAGATCTATGCCTTTGATCCGGAACACGGAAACAAATTATACGGCATGGAAGAAGTAGCCATTTATCCGGCGAAAATTTATGTGTCGCCCAAGGAACGCCTGCTTCCCGTAATCCATCAAATCCAGGATGACCTGGTGGCTCAGGTGCATTATTTCAAAAGCCAAGGCCGCTTTCTGGAAGCCAAACGCCTGGAAGAACGGGTGAATTTCGACCTGGAAATGATCCGCGAACTGGGATATTGCAACGGCATCGAAAACTACAGCCGCTACTTCGATCGCAGAGAACCCGGAACACGTCCCTTCTGCCTGCTGGATTATTTCCCCAAAGATTTCCTCCTTATTGTGGATGAAAGCCACGTAAGCATGCCACAAATCCGCGCCATGTATGCCGGTGACCGCAGTCGGAAGGTGAATCTGGTAGATTATGGATTTCGCCTGCCCGCAGCGCTGGACAACCGACCGCTGCAATTTGATGAGTTCTACAACCTCGTCAACCAAGTGATTTACGTAAGTGCCACTCCGGCGGCATTTGAAATCACCGAAAGCGAAGGCGTGGTGGTGGAACAGTTGATTCGCCCGACCGGACTTCTGGACCCTGAAATTGAAGTGCGCCCGTGTACCAATCAGGTGGATGATTTGCTGGAAGAAATCGAAGAGCGCATCGAAATGGGCGACCGCATTCTGGTGACCACCTTAACCAAACGGATGGCCGAAGAACTCAGTAAGTATATGTTGCGGCTGAACATCCGGTGCGCCTACATCCACAGCGAGGTGAAAACCCTAGATAGGGTAGAAATTCTTCGCGACCTGCGCTTGGGCACCATTGATGTGCTTATTGGCGTGAACCTGTTGCGCGAAGGATTGGATTTACCCGAAGTGAGCCTCGTAGCCATCATGGATGCCGATAAAGAAGGCTTCCTCAGAAACCAGACCAGCCTGGTGCAAACCATAGGTCGCGCCGCAAGGAATGAACGTGGAAAGGTGATTATGTACGGCGACCGGATTACCGAAAGCATGCAGAAAACCATTGATGAAACTGCACGTCGGCGTAAAAAACAGATGGAATACAATGAAGCCCACGGCATTGTACCCAAAACCATCTATAAATCCAGAGAAGAAATCATGCTTCAAACGGGCGTTGCCGACATGAAAGTTCCAGAATCTTCCAGGGCATATGTGGAACAAGAAGAAGTGCGCATTGCCGCAGATCCTGTGGTGCAGTATATGGACAAGAACGGTCTTCAAAAAGCCATGGAGCGTACAGAAAAAGAAATGCTGCGCGCCGCCAAAGAGTTGGATTTTGTGAATGCCGCCCGACTGCGCGATGAATTGGATCAGCTCAAAGAAAAATTCAAGGAATTAAAGGGGTGAGGCTCATTCCACTGTGTATTTTGTTGCTGCTGACAACGATGCCAAAGCTGTACAGCCAGCAAAAACCACTAAATCCGCCCCTGACCGTAGATTCATTTTTCAGCGACAGCGGCACGGGCTTCGACGGTCATCTCAACCGCTGTGTTTGGATTTGTTGCACTAAGCGGCCACGCCCGGGAGATACCATACGCATTGTAAAACTCTGCGGAGGCATGATTGGTGGCTGTCCGGAATCATGGACCTTGCACCATTGGGATGGCACAGGTTGGCAGTTGGAACACAGCCGCAATTACCGTTTTCGGAACAAGTACAATATTTCTGTGTGGATTGGAAAGGAATACCTCAGCATCTGTAAAGGTGGAAGATGCCATCAACTCAAGCCAGCACATGGCAATGGCCCGCTGTTTCAACCCTACGTGCTGCTGAAGCAACCCCAATAAACAACCTCAGCGCAACAAATTCACCACACCGCTCTGTTCGGTTTCAACACCGTCGTAGAAACGTGCTTTTAACTGCCATACATAAACCCCATTGGGTAGCACTTTTCCGTGATAGGTTCCATCCCAGCCTGCATCCGGATTGCGGGTTTCAAAAACCTTCGCACCCCAGCGATCGTAAATTTGGAAGAGGTAAAACTCCTTGGCAAGATTGCTGCCTTCCGGACGGAATAAGTCGTTCAGGTTGTTGCTGTTTGGCGTAAATGCCGTGGGTACAAAAACCCTTCCCTGAGGATTCACATATACGCCATCGGGCATCAAGGTGGTATCGGCACATCCAAACTTGCTGATGGAAATGAGCCTGATGTCGTAGAATCCGGTGTCGTTCAGGCGGAACATTGGTTCGAAGCGCGTGCTACTTCCTTGAGACTTGCCGGCCTTGTTAAACACTTCCCAGGTTTGACTAACGCTGTTGGTGGTGAGGTTGCGTGTATAAAACTCCGCCTTGGGCAGGAACATCAGCTTCGGTGTGAGCTGAAATACCGCATACGGCTTAGGCATCACACGGATATAGGAAGGTTTTTCGTTCCTGTTTTCACCTCCGGGACCAAAGCCAATCAGGGTTACATTGAAACTGCCCGGCTCGCGATAAATATGCGTGGGTTCCCGCTCGGTACTCTTGTTTCCATCGCCAAAATACCACACGAAACGGTTGGCAAACTGCGTTTGGTTCTTAAAATGCACCACCAGAGGAATACAACCACTGTCCACATCTGCTGAAAATTCCGGTTCCGGATCGTATGGATCGATGCGCACGTCGGTAAATGCCGTATCGTAACAAACGCCATTGTCCACTACATGCATTATTTTGTACCATCCCGAGTCGCTGAAGGTATGATACGGGTCGCGCTTGGTGCTTGGCACATTATTGCCCTTATCCTTGAAATCCCAATAGTAATTCATGGGAAGTAGGGAAGTACTTCTGCTGTAGAAGGAAATGGTTGAATTTGGCATTTTTCCCTTCATGGGCAGAAAATCAATCTTCGCTACCGGCGTTTCTGCCACCGTTACCCTGCCCTTGCTCACAAAAGAGTCCCTGCATCCGTTCAGGTCGAAACCCGTGAGCGTATAACCGTAAATGCCGGGCTTGTTGTATTCATAAATGGGATTGCGCAGCGCAGAACCGCCACCATCGCCAAAGTTCCAGATATATGAAACGGCGCCCTTGGTTCTGTTCTGGAAGGCCACCACGCCCGGAATACATACGCTGTAATTGGTATCCAGCACATTCATCTGCAATCGCTGTGGCAACAAGATGTTCTTCTCCATCGAATCACGGCAATTCTTCTGCGTGATGCTGATAAGTTTCACCTTATACACGGTGTCGGTATAAGAACTCACAGGGAATAAATGCCTGGGACTGAACGCAGAGTCGGTCGTTCCGTCATTAAAATCCCATACATAGTGGTGGCCGAAAAGCGATTCGTTATCAAAATCAAAAAAGCCGGCATCACAGGGATGAACCCGATCATATTTAAAGATGGCTTCCGTTGGTTTATGCACTGGCAGTTGAAGTGCTTCAGTATCAATACAATCTGCCGTGAAGGTATAAAGCACCACTTTAAACACCGTATCCCTTGGGCCGCGGTTGTAAAAGGTATGTGTACCGGAACTGTTTGCAGAAGTGAAGCCATCGCCGTAATACCAGAATTGATCACGGGCGTTGATGGATTGGTTGTTGAATGTTACCGTAAGCGGCGCACAGCCCTGAAGTTTATCGGTATTGAATTTCGCCAGCGGATACGGCAACACCGTCACTGTTTTGGTTACGTTGTTCTTACAACCATAAACGCTGGTTGCTTCCAGGCTTACCAAATGGGTGGAGTCACGCTGTGGGTTGGTGCTTTTGGTGAAATACGCCCCTGGGTTTACCTGATTGCTTTCTAAGCCTGCCGCCAACGTCCACCGATAGCGGTATGCATTCAGCGAGGTGTTGAACATCTGTATCTTGTCGGGGAAACAAAATGTGTCTTTGCTGGTAATAAAATCAGCTACCGGGTCGCCTTTCACCGTAATGGTTTTGTAACTGGTGTCGCCACGGCAACCATAAGGAGAAGCCACCACCAAAGCCACCTGATAAACGCTGTCGAAGATGGGCCTTTGGGCAAATGTATAGGTGAGGTCTTTCGACGTAGCCACCTGCTGACCATTCACCTTCCACAAGTTGCTGCTCGCGTTCAGTGCGGCCAAGGTAAACCGCACGTTCAACGGACCGCATCCCGTAGTTGCCGAAGCGTTGAATACAGATTTTGCATCAGGACGAAGGGTGACAAACTCTACTACTGAATCACGACAACCATGTTCCGTAGTTCCCATGAGCTTAATGCCATAGGTGGTGTCTTTTAAATACTGTTCACGGAATGTATAGGCAGGGTTCACTGCCACGGTGGTATCTTTTCCTGCGAAAAACCACTTGAACTTCATGATGCCAATGGAACCGGTATCCATAGGCAAAGAGCGGTTATTGAAGGTAACGGCCAGCGGACGACAACCAAAAGTCAGGCTCGGGGTAAAGGCAATCTTCGGGTTGGGATAAACACGTACGGTTGACGCACTGCTGTCCAGACAACCGTGCTCCGAATATGCATACAACACAATATGGTGCAGGGTGTCCTTGGTTTTACTGGCGGTAAGGCGCACACTGCTGTCTCTGGAAATGGCAGTCACATTGTTCCGCAACTTCCACAGGAAACTCATGATGTAAATGGAACCTGTATCGTTGGGGGTAGAGAAGTTATCGGTGTTGACATCCAAGGGACCGCAACCCTCGCTCTTGCTCAGGTTGAAACGCGCTGAAGGATTGGGGTAAACGCGTACCGTTTTGGAAATAGAATCCTTGCAGCCCCAGGAGTTTATACCCAGCAACTTCACAGTATGCACGGTGTCCTTAGTACGGGAAGCCGGAAAAGAAAAACGTGTGTCTCTGGCAACACTGCTTCCTGAAGCACCGAAGGTCCAATAGAAAAGCATGGAATCGATCGGCTTGGATCCCTGATGCAGTGAGTTGTTGGTGAAAGAAGGCGTGAACGGACCACAACCGGCACTGCTGCTCATCGTAAAATCTACCGTTGGATTTGGATTGATTCGTACGTTCTTGATGATGGTATCACGGCACAGTGCGGCATTTTCGGCAACCAGACGAACGGTATAGGTTCTAAGGCTGTCGTATTTCTTCAGCACGTCGGTACGCGTGGTTTGTGTTAATGTGGAACCATCACCAAAATTCCAGTAGAACTTAACTGCATCGGTTGATGAGGTATGTTTGATGGAAAATGGGTTTTTCGGGCAAACACCCTGAGCAGCGACAGAAAAGTCTGCATTTGGCGGCCCTGAAACCTTGAACGTTCGTTTGAAGGAATCTCGCCCACAGCTGTCCGTAGTGTACAGCGTTACCGTATAGGTTCCAGGCGTGGTGTACACGATGGTGCCCGGGTTTGACAAAGAAGATGTTTGTCCATTCCCAAGATTCCAGAAATAGCTGAGGCCCAAAGAATTGCTCGCATCCGTTCTGTTGTTGAAGCGCACAGAAAGAGGTGCACAGCCCACAGCGTTAATCAGGTCAAAGGTGGGCGGTGTTTTCCTGAACACCCGCACAAACGCGGTATCAAAAGAAGAACCACAGCGATTTTTGGCTTCAAGGATGATCCGGTAGGGTGTGGTGCGCGCAGTGGTGTATGTGTACGTAGGATTTTGCTGGGTGCTGGTTCCAGTGGTGAAGTTCCAGTTGTAGGTGATAGCGGCACCGGTGCTCGTATTGTTGAACTTCACCGCATAGGGCGCACAACCTGTATCGTTCGAGAGCAGCGAAAAATCGGCCTTGGGCGGATCAACAATATCCAGAAGGTATTTTGCCGTATCTCTTCCGCAGCCGTTGCTGTCAATCAGCAACACGGTATAAGAGCCTTTTTTGGCATATTTCTTATTTACCTGTGCGATTGAAGTAGTCCAGTTTGTGGAAGTTCCATCGCCCCAAACCCACTTAAAATATTTGTAATCAGGAATTATGCAGTACCTGTCAGCATATCTCGGACTGAACTGAAAATCTTTAGTGATGTCGCAATTGTTCGGATTGTTCAGGGCAACAATGGCACTGTCACGCGATGAAGCCTGAACAGGGTTCCAGGTGGCGAAGCTGGTTCCACATCCATTCTTGGCCGTTACCTTTACCACTCCGGAACACACCGATTTGGTATAAGTATAAAACATGGTGTCCTTGAACTTTTTCGCTGGCCAGACTACGGATTTTCCATCACCCATATCCCAGGTATAAACCGTTGCCGAAGAGCTTTGGCTGGAATTGTTGATGAACCGTACCTTCAAAGGTACACAGCCTTGGTTCTGACCGGTAGCAGGACCGATGATGCCCGCTACAGGTTGCCGCTCGTTGGCCACTGTTCCAAACAATGTATCGGTGCACAATCCATTGTCATAAATAACCAGAACATTGAATACCCCGAGGCTGTCGTATTGATGCCACACAGATTGAGTTCGGAACAAACGAGTGCCGGTATTGTCAGCAGTTCCATCACCCCATTTAATGCGATAACTGTGTATAGTATCGCTGGGTTTTATTTTGATGGAAAACGTATCAGGTGTTCCAACAGAATAGATGCAATTATACCAAACAGGTGTGAAGGTAAGCGTATTGGTTTGGTCATAAACCTTCCTTGATCTGGGGGAGGAAAGCGTATAATTTGCGGTTTGGGTATCTCGGCAACTACCTACCGAATCCCAGCCGACCATGGTAAATGTGTACACACTTGGCGTATCCAAACGCATCACAAAACTACCTTTCCCGGTTATGCGTGTGCGATAATTGTTGTTTAGATACCACGAATAATGAGATCTGTTGGCTCCTGTGCCGGTAGAGGTATTCGTAAAAGTGACAAAACGTGGAAATCCACAGTTACGATTTACCGTGTAGCTAAAATCGGCTTGCAAAGTACTGCACTGAGCAAGAAGCGACTGATTGCCTATATAAAACAGACAAACAGCGAAGAAGGAGGGTAAAATGTTCTTAAAGCGTCGTTTCATGCCCGATAAGGCATAAGCCTATTGTTTCAAAACTAATTATCCATAAGCGCAAAATCAAGATGCCCAAAAAATTTTATCTCCCTGATAATCAAGGAGTTACGCGGTATGGGGCACAAAAATACTCCGCTAAGATTCTTAAATTGTTGAAAACTTGTGATTAACCCGTGAAGTTGTCTAAGTTTTTCGACCAAAAATCATGCGTCGTTGAGTTTGTTGGCCAGTTGACCACAGGCAGCATCAATATCTTTTCCCCTGCTTCGGCGCACATTCACAATGATTCCTTTACTTTTAAGTCCTTGGGCAAATTTATCCAACTTGTTTTCTGAGGTAGGTTTAAAATCCGCAAGGGCAATGGGGTTGTATTCGATTAAGTTCACTTTACACGGGAATCTTTTTGCATATGCGGCCAATTCCAAAAGTTCGACCGCGTCGTCATTTACTCCTTCCATCACCGTGTACTCGAGGGTGGGGCGATTCTTAGTTTTCTGGTAAAAATAGCTTAGGGCCTCCGCAAGCATATCCAGATTATTGCTTTCGTTGATGGGCATCAATGCGCTGCGTTGAACGTCATTTGCTGCATGGAGCGACAAGGCCAGATGCACGCCCAAATCTTCGTCTGCCAGCCTCGTAATCATCTTTGTGATCCCCGCCGTTGACACGGTAATCCGCTGTGACGACATCCCCAATCCTTCAGGATCTGTAATGATGCGTATGCTTTTCACCACTTCCTGGTAATTGAGTAATGGCTCACCCATGCCCATAAATACTACATTGGACAATGCGGCACCGTAGCGCTCTTTCGCCAAAGCTCCAATCAAACGCACCTGATCCACAATTTCACCTGCCTCCAGATTGCGCTGCCTTTTCAGGTAACCCGTAGCGCAGAACTTACAATCAAGGCTGCAGCCCACCTGTGAAGATACACAGGCCGTCATTCTGCCTCCGGCAGGAATCAAAACACCTTCTACCACATTCCCGTCATAGAGCTTGAATGCCACTTTTATGGTTTTATCACGGCTTTGTTGATGCAGGGAAATCCGCGCATTTCGAAAACAAAAATGCGCTTTAAGTTTTTCCCGCAAATCCAGCGACAAATCGCTCATCACATCAAACGAATCAGCGCCTTTCAACCAAATCCAATGAAGAATCTGTTTGGCACGAAAAACCTGAGCGCTTTGTGACTGCAACCAGGTTTTTAAAGTTGCTTCATCTTCCTTCCTTATGTCCTTGAGCGTATCCACTTCTTCTCTTAAAACAAAGCCGTGCGCCATTTGCTTTTCCAGGGAACTGCGGCCCTGAAGTATGTGTTGTAGAGCACAGGATGCCGCATCCATCCGCGCAGGCCAATGTCCTGAATGAACAGAAATAAGGCCGTATGAACAGCTTTATCAAAGGATGCCGCATAAGCCATATTGCGCGATTTGTGTACACGGACCAATTGGCGTGCATTTTTTTCCAACACCATCACCTGCTCCCAGGCGCAAGTCGCATCCTGCGTGCGGAGTACCCGGGCCAGCTGTGCTGCTTCATCTCCATATTGCGCCTGAACAACATCTATGGCCCAAATTGCCTGCATTATTTCGGAAGGCAACAGCTGATCCGATGTTCCAACAGGTGATGGCAGCACCCCAAAGGCAAGGCTGCTCCGCTGTTGAAACAAACTTTCGATGGGAAAGGCATGATCCGGGGCTGTTTTTTTCCGGAACATGAGGCCTCCTTCTGTGCCTAATGGTCTGAACAGCATCAGAAAACGCAGCATCAGTGGGTCGTGTACATTGGGAACCGCATGCGCTGCGCCGGGATGTACCAGCGGAGCAAACAATACATCTGTTTCCGGGTAGCGTTCAAAATAGCGGAGTTGCAGCTCCAAACGGTGGCGCAGATACACAGTAGTTGCATCCGCCAAGGCCACAAAAGCCCCTGAAGCAACTGCCAATCCGGCTTTCAAGGCAAGTCCTGCATCCCATAATTCTAAGGGTATTATTTTCACCCGATCATCGGGGAAATTGGCTGTAAGTGCTTCAACAGCCTGCCCTTGCAACGCAGGAATAATGAGTTCAAAATTGCGGTGGCTCTGCACCAGCAGCGAACGCAAAGCAATCAATTTCCGGGGCTCATCCGCATCGGATATGGGAAGAATGACGGAAACCCTGTTCCTTTGGGACATCAGCCGGAATGTGCTTCCAATTGGTATTGTTCCTTTTGCGCTTTCAGCATGTTGCGCAAAAAGTAGGTACCACCAACACCAATCACGCTGAGCAACAAGCCTATTACAAAGCCGATGATGGAACCTTTTATCGGCTTTCCGCTGCTGCTTCTCAGCGGCGCCCTGGCATCGTCAACAACGGTAATCATGGGTTTGCGCTTTTCATATTCCAGGCGTGCCAAGTTATTCGCCGTGACAGCTTCGATAAACTGACTGGTGATGAGGTTGATGTTTCGTTTATAGTTCAGTTCGGGCAATCGCGCTCTGGACATTACCACCCCGAAACCTTCGTCGTTCAGGTTAGCCAATCCGTATTCCTGACCTGCAAGCCTGGCTTCCAGACTATCCATTTTACGGCCTGTATATGCGAGTAACTGCGCCGCCTTCTCCAGGCGTTTTTGGGTATAGTACTCCGAAATTTCCTTGATATGAAACTTAGAGAAAACAAGCGTAAACTCTTCATCCCAGAAAACCATCTTGTGCTCAATAATTCCCGACTCCTTGGTTTTAGCCACGATGTTTGAAGAGATTTCAATGGCCATTTTACGCATCATGTAATCATGGGCGGGATGGATTCCGAATTTAAATGTAGAATCCGGTGCAAACGTTTTATAGGCCTTGACCGCAGCAAGTTCTTCCAAACGACCCGTCAACTCCAGGTAGCGATGGCCCAAACTTTGCCATTTCCCATTTAAAGATGCGCTGTTGAGCAGAGTTCTTTCTACAATTTGATAACTCAATGCCAAGTCTACAAGTACCAATTTGTTGTTCGTGGCGCCGCCTTGTCCCTGAAGGATGGACAACAAACCCGTTCCACCAGCACCGCCGCCCAGTTCTTCCGTAATTTCATCTTCCAGCAGAAAAGTGTTGATGGCTTCATATACTTTAGTTTTGGTGTATTCCCTATAGCCCATGAATATGCTCAGGCTTAAGGTAATCAGCAATACCAACCACCACCGCCGACGGACATAATGGAGTGCAGGTCTAACCTGTTCCAGTACCTCATAAATGTTTACCGGCTTTTTGGGACTCTGAAAATCTTCCATATTACCTTAAAACCCAGTGGCTATGCGAACCATTGCAATGAACGAGAATACAGAAATCGAACGGGTGATGAGGGTATTCAATGCATTATCCAGGTTGAAGCGGCGTCTGCCAGTGGAGGCAACCTCCGCTTCCGTTGGTTTCGTAGGAACATTGACCATGGCACCTTTTTCAACTTTTGGATACACTTTAAACAGTATAAAATTCTTCGATTGAGCAACCCGACCATTTTTGTATGATACGGTGATTCTTTTGCGGTAGGCATCATCCCTGAAACCACCGGCCAGGTTGCGGATGTAATAACCCGCTCGCTTGCCACTCACGTAATACGAACCAATGCGTGTGGTTTTGTCAGGAAGGTTGATGGCGCCATCGATAAGTACAAGTTCCTCGGCGAAGGGAATTTCAATCACATCTCCGTGTTTCAATGTATAGTTATACGAAGATCTTTTTCGGCTCAAGGCTCTTTCCAAATCGAGGATGACCCGTACATCGCTGCTGTCGTCTTGCCTGCGTATAAAGGATGCAGCCTCGGGAAATGCTTCGGGCTTCAAACCGCCAGCCCGTCGAATTACCGACGACAACTTCTCACCATTACCCATCAGCGTATAACCGCCCGGGAACATCACCGCTCCTTTGAGTTCCACAACCTTAATTGGTACATAATCAGGGTTGGTGCGCACAAATACCTGATCGTAGGGAACCAGTTTGAAACGTTCTGTTTCTCTGTCTGCCGAAAGATCCACCGGCACTGTGGTAGTATATACCAGCGTTTTGGTAGGAATCCAGTACACCGGATCGATAGGCGCACTTTGACGCACAATTTCAATTTTCGCGTTGGCCGCTGCGTAGGTAAAGCCGCCCGCCAAATAAATCAGGTCTTTCAAACTGATGTCGTCGGAATAATCGTAAGTACCGGGTTTTCGCACCTGGCCGGAAACCGTGATTTTAAGTTTATCACGCATTTCCAAACGGTTGAAGATGCGCAACTCGTCCCTTGGTTCCAGCAGTAAGTCCTTTTCAGATCCGGGATTCTCGATGATTTCCCTCAGGTTAAGAGATGTATTCGTCTCAATCAGATAATATGGGTCGATACGCGTAAGGATGGCCCGATCCAGAAATGCGCCTTCCTTCAAACCACCACCCAGGTAGAGTAGGTCGGTGATGCGCATGTTTTCGGAATAATCGAAGGAATTGGGCGCTTTTACCGCTCCTGCCACGCCCACCTTAAAGAACTCTTTAAACGCTGTGGCCGAAAACACTTTCACGATATCGCGGGGTTCCAGCAAGGGATCTAAATCGGTTCCCGGGTTGGCCAAAGCTTGCTTTGGAGAAAATGCCACCAGTTTGCGCTCCAGTTTGTCGTTCACGCGCAGCAAAAACGCACGCTCCATTTCTGCCTGTTCCTTGAGGCCACCGCCCATAAACATCAACTGACTCACGCGCATGCCAGTTACGAAGTCTGTTTGCAGTGGTTGTCTGACTTCTCCTTCGATGCCCACGGTGAACTGATCGCGCAGTTCCTGACGTGAGAAGATGCGGATGATGTCGCGTTCTTCCAGCGGTAAATCTGCCTCACCCCCCGGATTGGCCAATACTTCCTGCGGAGAGAAATAATAGAAATTTCTGCTCATATCCACGTTGTTGCGGATCAGGAAGGCTTTGTCGGGGTAGGCGTTGGGAAGCAATCCATTGCACAGTTTAAGGATTTTGCTGATGCGGTCGCCTTTACGGATTTTGAATTCGCCGGGAATGTTTACAGCTCCGCTAACCTTGACCATATAGTCTTTATAGTCGTCGTTGATGGTTTTGAAAGACACCACATCACCGTTTCTCAATTCAAAGTCTTTTCCGGCGCGGCGCAGCGAATCGTAGTTCAAACTGATGCGCTCATAGGTTTGATCGTCGGAAATCCTGGTTATCAAGATGTTCCGCGTATATGCAACAGGATCCAAACCGCCTCCGAAGCGAATTAAATCCGAGAATTTTTCACTGGGCTTGAGTTCATAAGTTCCGGGGCGCATCAAACCACCCAGCACGCTTACCACCTTACCGGAAGGCGGCACAATAATGGCGTCATGGTTTTGCAGATAAATCTCTTTTCCTTCTGTGGAATAGCGATAGATATCCAAGCTGTCCACAATCTGGCCATTGCGTTTGATGACAATGTTTCGTATGGTACCCAAATTTGACGGGCCACCCATGTATGCCAGAATGTTGAACGCAGAATTGATGGCTGTCACGGTAACGGAGCCGGCATTGATTACTTCACCAAGTACCTGAATGGTAACTGTTCTTGGACGGGTAACCGTAACGGAGAACGAGCTGTTCCCATCTTCCAGTCCAAGGCGACTGGCAATGTAGCTCCTGGCTTTGGAAAGGGTCATGCCCTTGAGGAACAGCTTCTGATATCCTTTGATGTCAATGGCTCCGGAGAGTCCAATCACAGCACTTTGACTCCAATAGCGATAGCCCCATACTTCCAACTGAACCACATCACCTGTGCTGAGGATGTAAGATTCAGGAACTGCGATCTGATCCCCGGTTTCCAGAAGCTTGATGTTGTTGGAACGGAATAAATGCTGTCCAAAAATCCGGGCAGAGGGAAAATCGCGCGAGGCGCTCTTTGACCTGGCCAAGTCTTCGGCAAGCATGGTTTTTTCTCGTTCGTAAAGCAGTTTCAGGTTTTCACTTTTGATACGGATGAGTTCCTGGTCAATTTCCGTGAGGTTTTCTTTGCCTTTCAGTTCATCGAGTTCCTTTTCCACGCGCAGCCTGCTGGCGGTGATGTTCATACGCTTCAAGGTTAGCTCATCTTTTTTCACCGTTTGATCCATGGTGTCAATGGCCTGCTCGGTTTTACTCTTCGGTTTTTCTCCGGGCTGAACGCTGGCACCAGCTTCTTGTTGAGGCTGACTTGGCCTCTTTGCCTGTGCAGAGTCTGTTGGGGGATTCGTAACACCAGGCACCTGCATGCCCATCATCCCCATCCCGGGAAAGGGCATAAACTGTGCCTGAACAATTCCAATACTGCAGCTTAAAAACACCATGGCTGCGTATTTCAGGATATGATAGCTCATTTGAGTAAATTCATTAGATATTGGCCGTATCCGCTTTTCATCAGCGGTCGCGCCAGGGTTTCCAATTGCTCGTTGTTGATAAAGCCCATGCGCCAGGCAACTTCTTCAATACATCCAATTTTGAGTCCTTGCCTGTCTTCAATCACCTGAACAAACTGAGCCGCCTGCATGAGCGATGTGAATGTACCGGTATCCAGCCAGGCTGTACCTCTGTGCAGAACGGCCACTTTCAGTTTACCTCTGCGCAAGTACTCGCGGTTCACATCCGTTATTTCCAATTCGCCACGGGGTGAAGGTTTCAGGTTTCGGGCAATTTCTACCACATCGTTGTCGTAGAAATACAAGCCGGGAACTGCATAGTTGCTTTTGGGCTGCTCGGGTTTTTCTTCGATGGAAAGGGCATTCATGTCGGCATCAAAATCAACCACGCCATAACGTTCCGGATCGCTCACATGGTATGCGAAGATCATGCCTCCATTGGGGTCATTATGGCTTTGCAAGAGTTGCTGCAGGTCGGCACCAAAAAAAATGTTGTCGCCCAATATCAGGCTTACTTTATCCTGTCCGATGAATGATGCTCCCAGGATAAACGCCTGCGCCAACCCCTCCGGAGCCGGTTGCTCGATGTATGAAAAGCTACATCCCAAATGTGCGCCGTCGCCAAGCAATCGCCTGAAGCCGGGCAAATCTTGTGGTGTACTGATGATTAAAATTTCCCGGATACCGGCCATCATGAGGATGGACAGTGGATAATAAATCATCGGTTTATCATAAACCGGCATCAACTGTTTGCTCGTGGCCATTGTGATGGGATACAAACGCGTTCCGGAACCACCTGCGAGGATAATACCTTTCATCAAAGGTTCAAATATAGACTTGAGAACCGACAGAGGTTTGGACAATCCCGATTAAGGTAATCACCACGAGGATGAACGTACAGAAAAAAATACATTTTGCTGCATTCGCAGGAAGTCTATAGGGTCGAAAAATCATTAATTTTACTAAAGCAGGTATGCAGAAACGGGCTGCCAAATCAAGGAATGGATGCTTTGCTTCACGGGCGGCATGCAACAGCAAACAAGGAGTTTGAAAAAAATAAGCGCATGCCTGCGGCTTCAAAATTGCGTAATTTGTATCGGTATGTCGTTTAAAGCAGGATTTGTGAGCATCATCGGTTTGCCCAACGCAGGCAAAAGCACCTTGTACAACAAGTTGGTTGGTGAAAAGCTCAGCGTGGTCAACCCGAAAGCGCAGACCACGCGCCACAGAATCCTGGGCATTGTAAACAGGGAATCGGCGCAAATTATTTACAGCGACACGCCCGGGCTGGTGCGCAGGGTAAGCAACAAGATGCATGAACACATGGTTGGCGCCGTTATGGAAAGCCTGGATGACGCGGATGTGTTGATTTACCTCGCCAATCCCGGCGAACAGGGAATTCCGGAAACCATTTCCGAACGGCTGGGCCGGAGCAAAGCGGCGTTAATCATTGCATTGAATAAAATCGACCTTGGAAATCAGGAGCAGATTGAGGCGGAAGTAGCCCAATGGCGTGCACTCAATCCCAAGGCGGTAATTCCACTCAGCGCACTTCATGGGTTCAACCTGGAAGCATTGGAACAATTGATCATCAGTCTGTTGCCCGAGCATCCGGCGTATTTCCCGGAAGATCAGCTGACCGACCGCACCGAACGTTTCTTTGTGAATGAAATCATCCGTGGAAAAATCCTCACTTACTACAGCAAAGAAATTCCTTATTCCATCGAGGTAACCACCCAATCATTCAAAGACAACAAACACATCCTGAAAATACATACGGAGGTGATTTGTGAACGTGAATCTCAAAAAGCCATCCTGATTGGTCAAAATGGAAGGGCGCTGAAACGAACAGCCACCGCTGCCCGTCAGGATTTGGAAGCGTTTTTTGGGAAACAGGTTTTTCTGGATGTGCGCGTAAAGGTTCGGGAGGACTGGCGCGACAAGGAAAATTACCTGCGCGAATTTGGCTACCAAAACGATTAACCACGCTGCTGCCCCGGCTGAAACAGGGCTAGGATTTCTTCCACAAACCGTCGGTCATTGGACAACCTCGGCACCTTATGCTGGCCGCCCAACTTTCCTTTTTGTTTCATCCATGCATGAAATACGCCTTCAGGAACCGCTCGTACCTTAGGCATGCGCAAGGCCAGATCTTTTTGTCTTTTTGCCTCGTAATCGCTGTTGCAGGATTTTAAGGATTGATCCAATACCTCGGTGAATCGGTGTAAATCATCCGGTGCACGTTCAAATTCAACCAGCCACTCGTGGCCCGGTTCGGAAGAACTCATGTACACCGGTGCAGCGGTATATTCCCGCACCAAAGCTCCGGTTTCTGCACAAGCCTGTGTGATGGCACGGTCGGCATTGTCGATCATCAGCTCTTCACCAAAAGCATTCATGAACAAACGTGTTCTTCCGCTGATGGTAAAACGAAACGGCGACACACTGCCAAAGGTGATGGTATCGCCTAACTGATAACGCCACAATCCACTGTTGGTGGTAATCACCACAGCATAATTGACCCCTGTTTCAACCTCTGACAAGGGATACACAGGCGGCTCATCCTCGTCCACCTTGTCGGCAGGAATAAATTCAAAAAACACTCCGTAATCGGTCATCAGCAGCATTTCCCTGGCCCCGGGAACATCCTGAATTCCGAAGAAACCTTCGCTGGCGTTGTAGGTTTCCAGGTAATGCATTCCTGATCCCTGTATCAGTGAATCAAATTGATCGTAATATGGTACGAAACTCACACCGCCGTGGATGTATAATTCCAGGTTGGGCCAAATTTCGCGAATGTTCTTTTTGCCTGTTTTTCCCAATAAGCGCTGAAACAATACCAAGGTCCAGGTTGGCACTCCTGAAATACTGGTCACGTGTTCGTTGATGGTGGCTTCCACCATTTTTTCCAGCTTCTCTTCCCAGTGTTCCATCAGCGCAATGGACAAATCCGGTGTTTTCAGGTAGCTGGCCCAAACAGGCATGTGGTTCATCAGCACCGCGCTCAAATCGCCATACCAGGAGTTTTCATTATGCTGGTTCACACTGTGGCTGCCGCCAATCAGCAGGTTCTTGCCTTCAAAAATCTTCGTATCGGGAAATGAAGCACAGTAGAACGTAAGCACATCCCTTCCGCCTTTAAAATGACATTCCTCCAGTGATTCAAAGCTTACAGGGATGAACTTGCTCTTGTCATTCGTAGTTCCGCTGGATTTGGCGAACCAATAAATATCGCTCGGCCACAGCAAACCTTGTTCACCGGCCATGGTACGCTCGATGTAGGGTTTCAGCGATTCATAATCCTGCAGTGGAACACGCCTTTTGAATTGTTCGTAGTTCTGGATGCCAGCAAACTCATATTGACGGCCAAACTCTGTGTATCGTCCTGCATCCAACAGGTTTTGCAGCATCCGTTCCTGCGTATCCAATGGGTGATACAAAACGTTTTCTAGGCTGTTGATGCGCTGCCTGAAATACCAGCTGATGAGTGAACCCAGAATCATTCGGTTGCTGCGATTTGTGCTAAAAACATACGGTACAAGGTGAAGGTATTGACGTATCCATGCAAAGTTAAGGTTTCCGTAACATCATCAATACTGTGGTACGCGGGCCTTGGGCCTGCCAGGTAACCAAAGAAAGACGGCACTCCTGCTTCCGTGAAAAAATAATGGTCGGAATTGGCGGCTTTCCCCCGTTTCTGAATGGCAGGCAACAGGCGATACTGCCTGTTTAAACTGTCCAATAAGCTAAATTCACGGGGAAAAACGTTGGCATTCACCACGGTCATGCCTTGTTCTCCGGTGCCCATCAAATCCATGTTGATCAGAAATCGGATGTGGTTTAAAGGCAAAATCCTATCGCGAATCAAGGCTGCAGAACCCAGAAGTCCGGCTTCTTCCGCAGCAAAAAACACCACCACTACGCTGTATGGCAATGGCTTCTTAGCCAAATCACGCGCCATGTCGAGCACCATGGCCACTCCGGAAGCATTGTCGTTGGCTCCCGGAAAAACAGCATTACCCATACGTCCCAGATGGTCGTAATGTGCGGTCAGCACCAACAGAGAATCGGGTCGGTGTGTTCCCGGGATGAAGGCCAATACATTGCGGCAAAGCTGACCAGGCTTATATTGATTTTTGATGTTCAACTCCAGCCGCATGTCATGCTGCACCCTGTCTTCACGCAGCCAAAGCACCACCCGAGATGCTGTTTCTGTGGCGACGCCCCAGGCCGGCAGGCGGGGAACCAGGTTTACCCACACCGGAACCGGATGTTGAGCGCGCAGCTCTGAAATACGCTTTCCCCAGATAGGATGGTTGAGCATGGCTTCTGGAACGGCGGGAACAGTACCTAGTGAACGCCAATGACCCCTCGGATAGTAAAGTGTATCTGCCCAGCTCCATTTCCTCAGGAGCAGGCTGCCCTTCCAGGAAGGCGATGCTGCATCTGCCAGAACATCGATTCCGGGCTTCAATCTGCGTCCACCACACTGAACGGCAAGCTCAGGTATGGTATTCACAGAAATGAAAAAATCGTGCCTGTACGTGCCATTCCAAGCTTGTACACCGGCCTTTCGCAATTCCGTTTCCAGCAATGCTGCGGCTTTCAACGCTCCTTCCTGCACATAGCCTCTGCCGGCCAGCTTCTTGCTGCACAGCTGTTCGATGAACTTTCGGGCCCAAACGGTATCCTGCGCCGCCAGTGATCCTTGAAAGCAGCCCAGTACACAAAAAATCAATGTTCTCAACCAATGTAAGCTTCTTAAGCACATAATTTCTTGTTCCCTCCCCGTACTTTGCAAACATAACCATGAATGTGATTCCCAAACCCTCCGGTCCAGAAGAAGAAATCTACCTGGAAGGTGCGCGCAGCCGCGGCTATGAGTTCTTGTTCGCCTTCAAGGTAATGTGGGAGTTTATCAAAGGATTCCGCACCCTTCATTTCGTAGGACCCTGTGTTACCGTATTCGGTTCAGCGCGCTACAAACATGGCCATAGGTATTACGAGATGGCACGAAAAACCGGCGCCGCCATTGCCAATGCAGGTTTTACCACCATGACCGGCGGCGGGCCCGGCATCATGGAAGCCGCCAACCGCGGTGCAGCCGAAAATGAGGGGCGCAGCGTAGGTGTAAACATCGTTCTGCCCATGGAACAAGAACCGAATCCGTTCATGGACACCCAAGTGAACATCCGCTACTTCTTTGTTCGAAAGGTCTTGTTGCTGAAGTACTCCTACGGGTTTGTGGTGCTTCCGGGTGGCTTCGGTACCATGGATGAATTGTTTGAAACCCTCACGCTCGTGCAAACACGCAGCATCCGCGATTTCCCCATCGTGCTGATGGGGAAGGATTACTACAAAGAAATGTGGACCGCGCTCAACGATATGGTCGTGGAAGGCACCATTTCTGCCGAAGACCTCAAACTTGTACTCCTCACCGATGACCCTGATGAAGCCATCAACCACATCGGTTATTACGTAGGACGGAATTTCAGGGTGCTGCGCAGGCGCAGACCTTTCTGGTGGTTGTTCGAAAACCACCGCCGTAGCTGGAAAAAACCTGTCAGCGTATCAGGCTGATGGTTTCCCGTTCGAAATGGGTTTTGTCTTCCCAGTCCTTCACAAAAACCTTCACCGCATAAATACCATCGGGGGCCGGACGGCCTTCAAACAGGCCATCCCAGCCGTTTTTATCGTCGCCGCGGAACATCAGTGCGCCCCAGCGGTTGTACACTTCAAAGCGCATCCACTTATGACCAATGATGGTAGGTTTGTACACATCGTTCAGTCCGTCGCCATTTGGTGTGAAGGAGTTCGGAACAGACATCATATACACGTTCCGCACGGTTAAAGGCTTCACCATGGTGTCGGCGCAACCAATATCGTTTCGCACGATAAGCCGCACCAGATAGGTGCCTGTATCGCGGAAACTGTATTGCGGATTGGGGTCGGTACTGCCGCCGCCATCGCCAAATTCCCAGCTGTATGTTTGCGCGTATCTGGATAAATCGGTGAAGGTAGCCAGCGGATTCAGCGAGGTTGGATTGAGGGGATTCCAGGTAAAATCGGCCGTCGGTTGTCCGTGTACCCGAACGAAGGAAGCGGTTTGGAACGAATCTTTACAGCCATCGGCGTTTTTCACCAGCAGCTTCAATCCATACAAACCGGTGTCTTTGAACGAACGTGCGCCGTTGTTGCCGCTTTGTTTCAGCCCATCGGACCAGCTCCAGCTCCAGGAAACGGCTCCGTAGCTCAGGTTGTTGATGCTGGCTGTAAGCCCGGAACATACGTCAAATACAGCAGGTGCTGCACCAGCCACAGGCGGCGTACTCACGGTTATGTAGATGGAATCGGTCAGTGCGTTGGAGCAGTTGTCGCTTACAGTATAGAAGTAAAATGCTGAAGTTGTCGGTTTGAACTTAAAGGGATTCGGTGCATTGATTACCGTTCCCAGCCAGTTGATGCTGCGTGCCAGAGGCAAACCACCACTCAATACCAGATTCACCTGCACGGAATCGCCCGGGCAAATGAGGTTGTCATACACCGGAGTTGCTGCCAGCTTCGCACGAACACTTACCGTAACGCTGGCTGTATCGGGTTTTACCGTACAGGCATCTGTTAAAATTGCTGTGTAAACCGTGGTGCTCAAGGGACGCACATTGTGCGTAGCTCCGCTGCCCAAACCCTGATTCCAGTTGAGCTGGTAACCTGAGGGAAGGCCACCCGCCGCCACGGCGTTCAGCGTAAACGTTGCTCCATGACAAATGAGCGTATCGCGGTTCAACATAAGATTCAGCGGGGCACGAACCGTCACGGTAGCACTATCACTCACCGGATTCATACATCCATCGCTGAGCGTAAAGACGTATTTAGTTGTAAGCACCGGGCTAACGGTATGCGATTTATTCCCGGTGGCCAGTCCCTGATTCCAGTCGTACTGATGTTTCGATGGCATACCTCCTGAAGGCGTGGCGCGCAGGAATACCGGCCGCCCGGCGCAAATGAGGGTATCAGGGTCAAGGCGCACGTTCAGCGCCGGACGGTAACGCACGTACACCGAATCGGCATTAGCGGGTGCGGAACAGCCGTCGCTGAGGGTCACCTTATACCAGCCATCCGCAGAAGGCTTGGTTTTCTTGAATGAACCGGTTCCCAAACCGCGGTTCCAAAGCAGTTGATGTTTCAAGGTATCGCCGCCGGAAGCAACAGCAGTCAGACGTACAGAATCCTTGGCGCAGAGCAGCGTATCCACCGTTTGCAGCTTCACCTTCAGCGGTGTTTTTACCCAAACCTTCACAAACGCGGTATCCTGAACATCGGTGCAGCCATCCGACAAAACAGCCATGTAGGTAGTCGTAGCGGCAGGTTTTGCAGCAGCCGGACTGCCGTTCAGGTTGCCGGGAGTCCAGGTTAGTTTCCTGGAAAGTTGCAAACCACCGCTCACCGAGGCGCGCAGCGCAGCCGTGGTTCCGCTGCAAATCACGGTATCCTTCATGGCGGCAAGCTGCAAGGGTTGTAATACGCCAACTTTGATCTGGTCGCTCACAGAAAACCCGGAACAAACATCGTATAAGGTAACGGTGTAGATAGCCGTATCGGTAGGTTGTACATAAGGCGACACGCCACTGGGCCAGCCTTTCCAGGTAATCCGCAAATCAGGTGCATATCCGCCGGAAGCCGTAGCCTTCAGCTGCATGGAATCGCCATAGCACAAGGTGGTATCGTTGCCGGCGTTCACCTGTAAAGGCTTGCGCACGGAGTAGTATTTCGCCTTGAAGCCCTTGCCTACCACGAGTTGGTCGCTCCAGAATTTGAACGTAACGGTGTTTCCGGGAATCCGGATGGGTAAGCCCGCATTCATCAGGCCGGTGGTGGTTTTCCAGGGCGTAGCTCCGGTAGATTTCCAGCCGGCATACAGGTAAATGGTATCGTATTTCTGTTCGAGGTCAACCATGGTAAACTGCACCACCATGCTGTCGGCGCCGGGATCGGTGAGGTGCAGGATGGATGTGTTGTTCTGGAAATAGTTTCCTTCTCCGCCCTGATCATACACAATTCCCTTGCAAGCCTGAACCGTATCACGCCCGGAGGGCGGCAGCAAAATTCCCTGACAAATATCCAGGGTGGAATCAACCTTGATCCAGGCAATCTTGCTGATGGAATCAACCTTGTTGTGGAAGCAACTGGTGGCTTTAAGCTTTACGGTAAAGTTGTTGTAGCTCAGGTAGGTATTGGAAGGGTTGTATGCTTTGGAAGTATTTCCATCGCCAAACCACCATTCCGCCGATCTTGCATTGGCGCTGGTATTGGTGAAGTTCACTGCTGCGGGTGTGCGGCAGAAGAACGTGTCTGAAATGAAACTCGCCTTCACAAAGCCACTGTCGTACGCATTGCCAATACCCACAGCATACCAGGCATTGGTGGTGCTGATGACTTCCTTGGAACAGTTTCCATACAAATCCGCAGCCGACATGATGCCGAAAGTGCGCGCATCGGCGTATTGCGACGACGGTGTGAGGTACACGGTCAGGTTGCGATAAGCGATATGCGCTGCTTTGATGTAGCCAATGCTGTCCACATTAAAATTCTTCCCAAGATCATTTTTGCCGCTGCCGCCGTCGCTGAGCAGGTAATACCAGTAATTCTGCACGCCGCTGTTCACGTGCACGCCGCCATTATCGCCTGCGGAAGTCCACCAAAACGAACCCTTGTAGCAATCCGGGTGATTGAACTGATTCGGATTGGCCATGTTGCGGATGCCATTTCCGGTGGCGGTGATGTCTTCCCCAATCCTCCAGTTCCATTTTTTGCTTCGTGCCCAACGTTCGATGGCGTTGCCAAACACATCGGAAAAAGATTCGTTCAAGGCACCGCTTTCATACGAATAAATCAGTCCTGCGGAATACGTAGTTACCGCATGTGCAATTTCATGTCCGCACACATCAAGAGCAGTGAGCGGCACATTCAACGACGAGGAAGCTGAACCGTCGCCGTAAGTCATCCACGCACCATTCCAAAACGCATTGGCATAGTTGGAACTGTAATGCACGTAGCTTCTGATTTTCGCATTTTTATTATCGTAGCTGTTCCGGTTGAATAGTACCTTGAAAAAGTCGAAGGTTTTTTCCGAACCCCAGTGCGCGTCAGTAGCCACTTCATCCCAGGTGGCATTTACGTTGTTCCAGAAATTATCGGCATCCGTAAAATCTACTGCAGTACCAAAGTTCGTACCCTTCCTCATGTTGAAGGTTTCTACGCCGTTTCCCCTGCCGGATTCACGCAAGCGGTATGTGGTTGTGTTGACGCTGTCGGTAATGATTTGTTGGGTGTCGCTGTATTTTGTTTTTGCCACGCCTTTGGAATCGCCGCTGTGGATGAGGTTTTCCGTTTCCAACAGCGCACCGCTTTGGGCATCCAGAAACAGGTTCTGCCTGCTCATGGGCTCGTGGGCATAAATATCAAACATCCAGGCCAGCTTTACAGCGCCTATTCCCGGGGCAAAGCGCTCCGGAAGCCAAACCAGCCTGCCCTTGGGCGCATAGGTGGCATTAGGGTCTTCCTTGATCTTCTTGTATTCGGCTTCTTCCTCCGGAATTTCCCATTTATAAGAATCAGCACCCACATGATCGAGTGCTTTCTTCAAAGCACCCTGTTCATCAAGCATCGGCTGTGCATCGGGAAAGGTTCCGCTGTGCCAGCGTCCGTTGAAGCTCAGCACTTGTCCGTTGCGTGTATGGCTGATTACCTGAGCGGCATACACATCTTTTCCATCGCGCAGCTGCTGGTAGCGGTAATGCACCATGCCCAAATCGTCCTGAAATTCGCCAATGAGCCGCAACGATGTTTCTTCACCCCAACCGGCAGCACGGGCGAACCAAAGCGGAAACGCTGATGCGGAAACATAGCGGTGCTCCGGAATCCTGCCAAACAACAACTGTCCGCTGCTTTCATCATACTTCAAATCGGCAGCATACTGTTCCCAGTGATTGGATGAGGTCGGCTTCTGTGCCTGAACCAACCCGAGGCAGAACAGGTAAAAGATGACAGCAAGTATTGGTTT
>JBEDND010000196.1:0-5814 GCA_041170785.1 Bacteroidota bacterium
TCCTTCCAGTAAGCGTCCATTTCCTCCAGACCCATGGAGCCCATTTCATGACCATCGCGGCGCGCGCAGGCTTCAATATGGGCGAAGCGACGGATGAACTTTCGGTTTGCCTTTTCCAGTGCATCGTCAGGATTAATCTTCATGAAGCGGGCTAAGTTCACCATCGCAAACATCAGGTCTCCAAATTCCTCTTCCCGGTGGTCTTGATTCTGGGCCTGATTCAATTCTTCCCATTCCTCGTGCACTTTGTCCTGAACCGCCTGAACATTCGGCCAGTCAAAACCTACCTGAGCCACCTTTTCCTGAATGCGGAATGATTTTACCAAGGCCGGCATGCTTCGTGGAACGCCCTCAAGAACAGAGGATTGCTCGCGTCCGCCTTTTTCGCGAAGTTTAATTTTCTCCCAGTTTTGCTTCACAGTTTCTGCATCATCCGCTTGGACGGAACCGTAAATATGCGGGTGTCTGCGGATGAGTTTTTCGCAGAGGCTGTGCATTACATCTGCAATGTCGAAATACCCTTTTTCATCGCCGATTTTGCTGTAAAAAACCATGTGCAGCAATACATCACCCAGTTCCTTTTTGACCATTTCCGGATCTTCATCCAGAATGGCGTCGCTGAGTTCAGCCACTTCCTCGATGGTCAGGTGTCTGATGCTTTCCCAGGTTTGTTCCCGATCCCAGGGACACTGAGCACGTAACTCATCCATGATGCGCAACAAACGCGCGAATGCTTCCTGTTTTTGTTCCAGGCTGTTTCCGCCGCTCATTCGCCGCCTCCTGATTCGTCTTGTTTGGGCGCCAATTGATTCAAACCATCCAGCTTGCGGCGTGCTTCGGCTATAATGTCGGGCATATCGTTAAAGTTCGCAATCACACTGTTCCAGGTAGCTTTTGCAGAAAACTGATCTCCCATTTTTACGTAAATATCACCCAACAACAGGAAGGATTTAGCCAACCAAAGGTCATAACCACTGAATTGATTGTTATACTGGAATACCGACTTTTTAGCAGCTGCAAGGCTGTCCATCGTGAAAAGTGTAAGTGCCTCGTGGTATTTACTCTCTGCGGCAAACTGATTGTCGAACTTGTTGAAGTTGCGCTGAAAAAGTTCCAGGGCTTTGGCATAGTTGCCCTGTTCCATCCTGATTCTTCCCAAAACCAACAAGGCTTCACTGATCATCTCAGGTTTGGTGTAATCCAGTTCAAGCAATTGCTCGGCTTTGCGTTCGACAGTACTGCCCTGATTGATGCTAAGTGCGCAGCGCATTTGCTTGTGCACGGCATAAAGCAAGTTGTCCCGACTGGTGGTTTGTTGCTCCAACTTTTCGAGATAGGGAATCAAAGCCGGGCAGTTGTTCATGTTTTTGCTCATGATGTCCACTACAGCCAGGAGGGATTGTTCGCTGAATTCACTGGCTGCGGCATCGGCAACTTTTTGATAGAAGGGCAGGGCCAAGTCCGGTTGTTTTTTGCGTTCGTAGCTGTAGGCCAGGTGGTATTGCGCCGGAATCCGGAAAAAACCATCCCGATAATCACTCAGGTAGCGGTTGAATTCCCGGATGGCGCCCTCGTAATCTTTTCGTTCCCAAAGGTTGTAGGCAGAAGTATAGACAATCGAATCCCGGCGGGAAGCACTTACGGAAACATTGGGCACAGTGGCAATCCAGCTTAGGTATTCAGCACCACGTCCGTTTTCTCTGTAAATCTTCTCAATTTTTTCTATGGCCTTTTGAGCCTCTGGGGTACCCGGATATTCCAAAGCCAATTTCTTGTACATGTCAATGGACTTCTCATCTTTCTCTTGTTTGTAATAGAGCTGCCCGAGGGTTTGATAGGCTTTCTTGACAATCAGGCGACCCTGAAAATCCTGAACCAGATACATCAGGTTGCGCTCGGCGTCTTTGGCTTGGCCGATATTCAGCTGTTCACTGGCCATTTCAAAGATGGCGTCCGGAACAAAGGGAGATTCCGGAAATTCATTGGGAATCCTTTTCATGGTGGCAATTTTCTGCTGTGATTCTCGGGTAAATCCGTAAATCATGCCTTTCTGAAAAAGAGCATAATCGGCACCCGTGCCCTTTTTTCCGGAAACATAAGCGTAGCTTTCCAGTGCTTCCGGAAGTTTCCGAATCATGAAGTAGCTGTCGCCGAGGCGGGCCATGGCATCTGTGTAAATATCTTCACGGTAATTACCGCTGCGCGCTGCATTCCGGTATTGATTGAAATAAACAGAAGCTTCCGCAAACCGGCGCTCGCGAAACCGGCAATAACCCATTCCGTAATACACCATGGGGAAATAACTCAGATTCTTACACTCCGGAGTTTCGGCAAACCGCTGATATGATGCCAATGCATCGGCATAAGCACCTCGGGCGTGCAAGATTTCCGCTTTCCAGAACGATGCCTCCCCCTGAATCTTGCGGTCACTTCCTCCAAGCAATGATTTGTTGAACATTTGCAAAGCCGCTTCAAGATCGCGGTCACGGAAATATTTCTGGCCTTGGTAGAGGGTAACTTTCTGGTAGGTTTCTCGGGCTGTTTCATCCAATTCGCCAATAGACTCCAAAATGCTGATGGCCGTGCGGTAATCGTCAGAGCTGAGGAACAAGGTGGCCAATATTTTTTGTGCTTCTCTGCGGTCGGGCGATTGGGGGAATTGGGCGGTGAATTTCTGCAGGTAGTTGATGGCAACCTTGGAGAATCCCAATTCAACAGCCAGCTTGGCATAATTCAGCATGGCATTTTCCTGTACTTTCTTGTTGAAATCGCTGCGCTGGGCCTCGAAGAAGGCATTGTAGGCATCCTGCTTTCTTCCCAGCTTTAAAAAGGCTTCTGCCAGGTTATGGCTTGCCGTTTGTGCCAGTGAATCTCCATTATTGGCGATGAGTTGCAACCACAGCACGGCATCATTATACTGCCGCACCTTGAAGTATGTATAACCAACCTCGTAGGTTTCCTGACGGTCGATGCTGTCTGGTGTAAATCCACTGCGGTTAAACGCATCGGCAGCCAATTCAAATTCATTGATGCGGTAGTGGCATTTTCCTTTTAAGAACTGGGACCGACTGCGAAAGCTGGCGGCTGTTGATTTCTCAAGATAGCCAATGGCCTTCTGATAATCGCCCTTGAGGTAATATATCTGCGCCATGAAGAACCGCAGGCTCTGAGGACCAGAATCTTCAATGCTCCGAAACGATTCCAGCGCTTTTTGATAGTCGCCGGTATAATAACAGGCATAACCGTAGTAGTATGTTGCCCGCATTTCGTATTCAGAATTGCTTTTTACCAGAGGTTCCAGGGTTGCTTTTGCATCCTCGTATCTGCGGCCCATCACCTGGCAATAGCCCATGTGAAACCGGAGCCGGTCGCGCTCGCCGGCAGCAATGGCTGAAGGATCGGCTTGTTTGTAGTAGGGAAGGGCCCTGCTGAATTTCCCCTGCATGAAGTAATAATCTCCCAAGGCCAGGTTTGCGTTGTTGTTTTTGTAAGAGCCCGGATGGTTGCGCAGGTATTCCAACACACCCGCCTCTCCGTCGCTGTGGGCTGCCCTCAATTTGGCAATTGCCACGTAATACTGGGCATCTGCACGCATCTGAACATCAGTACCATTCGCCAAATACTGCGCGAATTCCGTAACAGAAGCATTCCATTTGCCATTGTTGAATAGTTCTTCTCCAAGCCTGTAGTGTACTGCAGCTCCGGAAAACAATTCGGTTTTCTGGGCCTGGACTGCAACCGCTCCCATGAACAGGACGCAGGTGATGAGGTTTCGGAAAGGCATGTGCACAAAAATATAACGATAAAGCCCCCTTCCTATTTTGGAGTTTTGAACAATTCAGTGTGTGCTATGGCCAGTGATTTGGATAGAATGCGTCTTCGAAGTGGTTGATAATAAATGTGTTGCCCGTTTTTTCGACCGAAATGACGTCAAATCGCAAAGCTGCTTGTGGACAATGATGTTGCAAATAGTGTTCTGCGGCGCGGAACATCCGCTGTTGCTTGGCGGTGCCTACAAAGGATTCGGGGTATCCGTATCGATTGCTGCTGCGGGTCTTTACTTCAAATACCACAATCAGGTTTTGCCGGCGCGCAATGATGTCCAATTCATCTCGTCCGGCCCGATAGTTTCGCTCAAGCACCTCGTAGCCTCTTTGCACCAGGTACGCACAGGCCTCTTGTTCACCCCACTGCCCCAAATTCATCAAAATCAAGCCATTGGCCCTGGAAATATACGAACTTTGACGCATGGAGGCAGCGCTGTTCAACTTGGGATTGCAACCGTACGGCAAGGTGCTGGACCTGCAAAGGACCTGGTTTGCTGAAGCCATGGAGCAACGCAGCCATGGATTGTTGCCTGTAAACAGGTTAATCATCGTGGAGCATCATCCGGTGTACACCTTTGGCAAACACGCCCAACAAAGCAATATGCTGGCAACACCCGATATGTTGCGCAGGATTGGTGCAGACGTTTTTGAAATCGAACGCGGTGGTGATGTAACCTTCCACGGCCCCGGGCAATTGGTGGTTTACCCCATGTTCGATCTTGAATTGCTCCACATGGGTGTGAAACGATTTGTCGAAGCCTTGGAACAGAGCATCATAGACTGCGTGGCTCGTTTTGGGATCAGCGCCGGTTTGGTGGCCGGCAGAACCGGTGTTTGGGTAGAATCCGGAACCACGGCCGAACGGAAAATTGCCGCCATAGGCATTAGATGCAGCAGACATTATACCATGCACGGCTTGGCGTTGAATGTGCATACCGACCTGAACTGGTTTGGTCATATTGTACCCTGCGGCATCCCTGACCGCGGTGTCACAGGAATAAGCAATGAGGTGGGAAGGCACGTTTCGATGAACGAGGCAGCTGACGCGATGCTGCAATGCTTGCAGGCATATTTCCCGTTTAACTTTGTGCAACAAAATACGGTATTGAACCCATGAAGAATAAATCACTCCTGATCATCATCGGACTGGCCATCTTGTTGATTGGTCCTGCTGCCTGTAACTACAACCGTTTCGTGAACCGCGAAGAATCCGTGAGCACTGCCTGGGGTTATGTGCAGTCTGCCTACCAGCGCCGCGCCGATTTGATTCCCAACCTGGTAAGCACCGTTCAGGGCGCTGCCAACTTCGAGAAATCAACCCTTACTCAAGTAATGGATGCACGTGCAGAAGCATCTAAAATCACGCTTTCTGCCGAACAACTTTCCGAAGAGAATCTAGCCAAATTTCAAGAGGCGCAAACCAAACTTTCCAGCGGTATTGGACGTTTGCTGGCGGTGGCAGAAAATTATCCCACGCTGCAGGCTGTTCAGGGTTTCCGCGATTTGATGGTTTCTCTGGATGAAACCGAAAACCGCATCAAGGCAGAACGCGACAAATACAATTCCGCAGTGAAGGATTACAATGTTGCCGTGCGTCGCTTCCCCGGAAACATCTTCGCCGGAATATTTGGTTTTGAAAAGAAGGCAGCCTTCCAGGCAGATGCAGGCGCCGACAAAGCACCTAAAGTGGATTTTAATAAACCCTAAGTGTTTTCGCTGTTCGCAAAACCTCTGCTCAGCAAAACGGATGAGGCGCGCGTTATTAATGCCATCCGCGATGCAGAGCGCCAAACCTCGGGCGAAATCAGGGTGCACCTGATTGCCAAGCTAAACGGTGACATCTTGGATGCCGCAGCGCACGCGTTCAATAAATTGGGCATGCAAAAAACAGCAGCCAGAAATGGTGTGCTGATTTGTGTATCCCTCCGCGACCGGCAGTTTGCCATTATTGGTGATCAAGGAATTCACGAACGGGTGGGGAAGGATT
>JBEDND010000197.1:0-3965 GCA_041170785.1 Bacteroidota bacterium
GTGGCGATTAAAAAAACATTGTTTGATTGTTCGTAAAAAGCAGGTTCCCAGCCGCCGTTTTGGTGTGTTTCCACGCGCACCGCGCTGTCCAGCCGGCTTTGGTTCTGGATGCTGATGCTCAAGGTTTTTCCGTGAAGTTCTATGACTCTGTTGCGCCCTGTGCTGTCGAAATACCTCCAGAAGCCTGTTTTTCGCCGGGTTCCGCGGAGCCATTCCCCTTCAGCCAGTGGCAGCCCCTGAGCATTCACCAGCACGGCGCGTGTGCTGAATATTGTGCTGTTGATGGCCCTGAACGCTTCCGGCCGGCCGAGGGAATCGCGCAATACGGTTTTACTTCCCGCCAGATAATAGCGGATGCCGAGGTTGAGGAGCTGTCCGGCACTGGTTCTGATGGTAAACCCACCTTCTTGCAACTGTACGGCCTCCGGATCCAGGGCATGCCGCACTTCATAAGTGATGTTTGCGCTCGAACCAGGTCCGATGGCCGCTGGTATGCGCAGCATCCAGGCATTGGCATTGGTGCATTCCAGTTCTATGGTGCGGTCGCAGGGATTGTGCAACTCGAAGGTATCGCGCACAAAAAAGTTCGCAGGTTCATTGGAAGTTCCCAGTTGCACGGGCTTGTTCTTGAATGCATTGCCGTTCACGCTGAGGCAGTAGTCGTATCGGGGTTTTGCCCGTTCGGGTGGTTTTGGAGGCGCATTTCGTTGTATAGAAACAAGTTTCCATTTTATACCATCGCATTGGTAGCGTTTGATGATGATTACCCCTGCCGAATCTTCGTATTCCGTGCGCTGTGGCCATCCCTGGGCATCGGGTTCCACATTGGCGTATTCGCTCAGCAGGTTGCTGCGGTACCAAATCTGATGGCGTTGGCTGAACAGCCAGAAATCGCGGTAAACATCGTTGGGCAGCGGCCGCGTGCGTGCTATTTCAAGCCGTGTGAAGCAGAAATCCGGAAAGGAATTCGGATTGTCGCCGTACACATCCATTTGCCGGAAATGTTGTGTTTCGTTTCTGCGTACACAGAAGCCGGGGCGTGCGTCAATCACCTGAATGGTATTCAGGCTTAGCGCGTCTGTAATGTTGATTTTTTGGAGGAGGCGACATTCGGCATTGAGCCCTTCTTCGTCTGACTTCACCAGCCATTCAGGATGTGCAAACACGGTTGTCAGCGGATATTGTATCGTGTTGCCGACTTCAGGCTGACCCGGGATGATGCGAAAAGGAACATGCGGCCTTCCGTTCATGGCGCGCAACGTATCGTTCCAGTTTCGGCGTTTTTCGTATAGATGCTGCCCACAGGTATGCACGCGGTTGCCGTAGGGAAGACGGTAGTTCAGGGTATAGCCGCGGTAAATTACCGAGGCCACATAGATGGGTTCGGGGTTTTTCCGGGAAGCGCTGCGGAAATCCACCATGTAGAAGTTGCCGGCGCGAGGGTATTCTACATGGCCATTGATCCTGATTTGCTTATTGGGCAGTATGCGTTTTACGACCTGGTTGCTGCGCAGTTCCTTCAGCCAAACTTCTACATCGCTGGCCTGTTTGGCATCGCCTTCATGCCGGATATCAAGGATAAACGCCTCCAGGTAATCGTACTTGCCGCAAACCTGCGCGCTTACCTGATTCCAAAGTAAAGAAGCACACAAAAACAGAAAGTGGCAAGGGTTTAAGCTCGGGCGCATCGTGTTGAATCAATACCTGAAATCAGGATTAGGTAAACGCAAAGTTCCGTGAAAAGGAGTCAATCCTTGGTGGCCTCGCGCAACATCCGTTCGATGCGTTTTTCCAGGCTTTCGTTGCTGAGCATTTCCCGCGAAAGGCTGTCCACCATGATGGGAAAGGCGAAGGGCGTAAACCGGGTACAGTGTTTCAGGATGAGCTTTCTTGTGCCTGCGCGGTGCAGTGCGGCCCTCAGGCGGTGTTCTTCCAATTGGTCGTAATACACTTCTTCTTCAGCCTGTCGCAATAAGAGGTTGTCGGGTTCATAGGTTTTAAAGGTTTCGTAGAAGAGTTTGGCATTGGCCTGGAGGTGTCGGGCTTTCAGCACGCGGTCGGGCAATTCCCTGTAAATGAGTCCTCCGATGGCGGCAATATCGCTGAAGCGGCGTCGCGTAAGTTCGCTGTAGTTGGTGCAGGCGTAAAGGTCTTCGGCCAGTTTTTCTGTACCGAACAGGTTTTCTTCCAGTCCTTCCATGAGCTGAATGGGGTCGGAGCTGAGTAATTCAAAGCCATAATCATTCATGGCCAGAGAATAAGAGGCTTCCCTGATTTTACTGAGCCTGTAGGCCAGCAACATGGCCAGACCTTCGTGCACCATTCGTCCTTCAAAAGGGAATACAAACAGGTGGTAGCCGCGTTCGGTCTGGTGTGTTTCCAGCAGCAATTCATCGCTGCCGGGCACCGCCGATCGCTCAGCCTGCAGTTCGAGCAAAGGTTTTACCTTCCGCATTTCCAAACTAGTGGCGCTTTGCCAGTGTTCGATTTCAGCGCGCAGCAGGCTGCTCACTTCGTTGCTCAGGCTCATCCTGCCGCCCATCCAACTGGGTACCAACGTGCTTTTGCGTTTGGATTTTCGCACAGATGCAACCATGCCTTCCAGGCGGATGAATTCTAGCGTTCTACCTGCGAATACGAAGGTGTCGCCGGGTTTCAGCCGGGAAATGAAATACTCTTCGATGCTGCCCAGATGTTCTCCACCCTGCATACGCACGCTGATGCTTTGTTCACTGCTGATGGTGCCGATGTTCAGGCGGTGCATCATGGCTGCCCTCCGGCTGGTGATGTGGTATTTATCTCCAACCAGATGCAACTTCCTGAATTCATCGTAGGCTTCCAGCGAAGCGTTTCCTGTGGTGAGGAAGCCAATGCACCAGCGCCATTCGTCTTCTGTAATGCTTTGAAATGCATGTGTGTTGCGCACCATGCCGAAGGTTTGTTGTGGTTCAAAGCCGTCGCCCACAGCCAGCGTGACCAGAAACTGCAGCAGCACATCAAAGGAGCGCACCTTGGGGATGCGGAATTCGGCGAGCTTGCCTTCCATACCGGCCCGGAGCGCGGCCGCTTCAATGAGTTCCAGGCTGTGTGTGGGCAGGAAATAGATGCGGCTTATGGCATCGGGCCGGTGGCCGCTTCTGCCTGCCCGTTGCATGAAGCGGGCCATGCCTTTCGGACTGCCCACCTGAATCACGGTGTCCACCGGGTGAAAATCCACGCCCAGATCCAGGCTGCTGGTGCACACCACGGCTTTCAGGGTTCCCTGATGCAGTTGTGCTTCCACCCAGCTGCGCAGTTCTGCGCTCAGCGAGCCGTGGTGCATGGCGATGCGACCGGCCAGTTCGGGATTGTGTTCCAGCAAACTCCGGTACCATATTTCCGACTGGCTGCGGGTATTGGTAAACACCAGCGTGGAACCCGACTCCCCGATGATTTGCGCCGCCTTGTCCAACAAGCGAATGCCGAGGTGTCCGCTCCAGGGAAAGCGCTCCAGTTCGTCGGGCATCAGGGTGTGCATTTCCGTGATTTTGGTACTTGCCGCAGTGATCAGCTTGGTGTTTCCACCTTCGGGGTGCAGCACATCCATGGCTTCCTGGAGGTTGCCGATGGTGGCGGAAATGCCCCAGACTTTCAGTTCGGGTCGCAGGTGACGCAGCACGGCCAATGCGAGTTCTATCTGAACGCCCCGTTTGCTGCCCAGCAGTTCGTGCCATTCATCCACCACTACGGCATCAAGGGCGGCAAAGCGCTTGTTGCTGTCTTTCCTGGCCAGCAGCAGGTGCAGGGTTTCGGGTGTGGTTACCATGATTTCCGGCGGTAGCAGGTCTTGCTGCTTTTTGGCGGAAGCCGCTGTATCGCCGTGCCGGATGGCCGCCTTCCAACCGGTGCCAAGTTCCGTGGCTGCTTCCTGCAGCGCTGCACAGATGTCGGAGCTAAGGGCGCGCAAAGGTGTAATCCAAAGGATA
>JBEDND010000198.1:0-28781 GCA_041170785.1 Bacteroidota bacterium
GAATAAATCCGCTGTGTTTGAGCGTCAATGGAAGTGATTCAGGGGCCGAAGCCAAGGCGCTGACCATGCCACAGCCGGCCTTGCGCAAAACGGTCATTGCTTTTTCGAGCAGCACACGTCCGGCCGCTTCTTCCGTGAACAGCACGTCGGCAATATAGCCCATGCGGATGCCGAATTTGACTTCTTCCCGAATAACCACAAAGCCAAGCAGTTCGCCCTGGTCAACAGCAGTGAAGATGCGGTAATGACGCGGATTTTGGGTATAGCGCCAGTTTAAATATGCGCGGTTGCGCACGGTTCCCGAGTGAATCTGGCTTTTGAATCGGTCCCAAAGCGTGTCAAAACGTGCGTCGAAGCCTGAAACTTCCTCTATGGTAAAGGTGTTTTTGGGTACACGCTGCCTCGAAAGAGCGGTGAACAAACTGAACCCCAATCCTGCACCGGCACCCAAAATCCGGCATAAGGTTTTGTGTTGCGTGTATTTCTTGAACAATTCGGCCGCGTTCAATACGGTAAAATAGGCCGGCAGTGTGTCGAACAGGCGCTTCCATCCGAATGTTTTGGTGTACACCGGCAAAGAATTGTCGTTCAGGAATGTCAGGTTGGTATAAATATGATCCTCCTTCAACTGCGCATCGCAGTGCTGGGCGAGTTTCTTGAGGATTCCCCGGCGCTGGAAATCAGGATGCACCATGCTCAGGATGGAAAAAGCAGCAGTTTTTTCCGTTCCATCTTCATAAAATGGAACCGGAATAAGGCAATAATGTCCGGCCAGCCTTCCTTGTGCATCTTCGGCCAGCCAGACCAGGGGTCCGCCAAACGGGTTCAATGCGAATTGCCAGTTCCAAAGTTCGGCGGTATAGCCGGGCCCGAATACATCATGAAACAACTGAAGAATTTGGGTCTCGTCGCCTTTGCGGTAAGGTCTGTAACTAATCTCTTCGCGGCTCATGGCTTGAGGTTAAGAAGCCAGCATGGCCGAAAACTCCGGCACTTGGTTCACCCATGACCGGAACGATACCAGTTCCTGGTCGTGCACCAACTTTTGCAGTTTGACTTTGGTACCACGCAGGTTTACGTAAGATTTAAACCTACGGACAGCGCTCATGGGCATCCGCGGATGCGTAGGGTCAATTTCTCGTGGATGAAGGTAGTAAATCACCGGGCGGCCGGCTTTGTTGAGCAGGCGTGAACGGTTTTTAATCATAAACCAGGGAAACAGCCGGAAGTAACCGCCGCCGAAGAAGCAAAAAGTAGAAGGTCCCAAAGGCGCTACGCTGATGGGAAACTCGAGTAACTCACCAGCCGCTGTCTGGATGATATGTGGATTTACATCGGCACCGGCATATCCGCCATGGGCGCGCTCGGTAGGAAAGATGGATGAATCGTATTTATACCCGGCTTTCACCAGCATTTCAAAGGCCCAGGGTGTTTCCGGGGTTATGGAAAATCCGGGTGCGCGATAACCCAAAACAGGTTCACCGGTGATGGATTCCAAAATATGCTTTGCCTTCACCACATCTTCATAAAAAGCTTCGGCGCTCATGCCATAAACCAGCTGATGTGCATAACCGTGGCTCGCTATTTCATGTCCGCGACGGTGTGCAGCGCGAATCAGTTCCGGATAATGTTCACCTACCCAGCCCAACACAAACAGGGTGGCTTTGATATTCTTCTCGTCAAGCACATCCAGGATTTGATTCAGGTTGTCTTCCACCCTGGATTCCTTAGTGCTCCATTCCGCCACATCAGGGGCATTGGGCAGGTCCAGGATGTGGAACCAATCTTCTACGTCGATGGAGAAAATGTTTTTCATAGGCATGAACAGGTGGGAGGGAAGAGGCTTCAAATTTAATCCAGAATATGCTTAACCGGGGTGCAAGGTGAAAACAGGTTTGCACCTTTTGGCAGAGGCGACTGGCGAAGAGCCTTTGACAGTGAAAGAGGACCGCTGAGCCCGCAGGAATTACTTCCAGTCGTTCAGCAGCAGAATGGCCTGTTCCATCATGGCATCCCGTTTGTAAGGCTTCATCCAGTCGCGGCGTTGGGCTGTTTTGGCTGCATCTTGCTGCACGGCATCCATGTCGGTTTGCAGGGGCAGGATTTCTGCAAGCGATGACTTGTACGCCGTATCACTGTAGCGCTTGTTCTCGGTAATGCGTTTGCTTTCCTGCGCAGCATAGGCCGTAAGGCTCAGCGGGTATTCGGTGACTTTACGGCGCTGATCGAGCACGGTGGAATATTCCTGAACCAGTTTGTAATGCGCGCTGGATGACACCCTGCTTTTCGCGGCACTGATCAGCGTATTGCGGTTGCTGTAGTTAAACGGCTGATATGCAGCGGCTTTGATTTTATCGAACTGCAGCGCGTATTTCTGTTCTTTTTCACCCATTTCCATGAAGTCGTAGGCATCCGGAATCACTACATCTGGAGCAACGCCAACAAGTTGTGTGGTTCCTCCGTTGATGCGGTAAAATTTCTGGATGGTTACCTTTACGGAACCCATACCGGCATTCTGCCTGGTATCAAACACATTGCCGGGGCCGAGGTTGAAGAAGGTCTGAACGGTTCCTTTTCCAAAGGAAGACTTGCTGCCCATGATGATGGCACGGCGGTAGTCCTGCATGGCGGCGGCCAGGATTTCGGAAGCTGAGGCGCTGAATGCGTTGGTGAGGATCACCAAGGGCCCATCCCAAACAACCTGTTCGTCGTAATCGCTCAGCACTTCTACATCGCCTTGACGGTTGCGCACCTGAACCACGGGGCCGGATTTGAAAAACAGGCCGGCCATTTCCACGGCATCGCGCAGGCTGCCGCCTCCGTTGTTCCTCAGGTCGAGCACGATGCCCTGCACGCCGGCATCGCGCAGCTTAAACAGTTCACTTCGCACATCCTGGGCAGAGCTTCTCCCGCCACGTTCGTTGAAATCGGCGTAGAAGCTGGGCAGGTTGATTACACCAAAAGTTTTACCTCCAAAAATGGTCAATGCACTTTTGGCAAAACCCTCTTCAATAACCACCACATCACGCACAATCGGAATCACCTTGATGCTGCCATCGGGCTTCTTCACAGTGAGGCGCACTTCGGTGCCTTTCTTGCCACGGATGAGTTGGATGGCGTCGTCAATATCCATACCTACTACGTCCACAGGTTCACCGCTGCCCTGCGCCACTTTGATGATCAGGTCCCCGGCCTTCAGGTCGCCCTGACGGTAGCTGGCACTTCCCGGAACGATGCGTTCCACTTTGATGTAGCCGTCGCGTTCAACCAGCGTGGCGCCTATGCCTTCCAGTTTTCCGCTCATGCCAATGTCGAAATTCTGTTTATCGGCCGGAGGGAAGAAGTTGGTATGCGGATCAAACAACTCGGTGATGGAGTTGATGTAGAAGGAAATCTTGTCTTTGCGGTTCATGCGGCGTAAGCGCTTGAACCAGTCGTTGTTGGTTTTAAGTACTTCGGCACGTGCGCGGGCCTCGAGGCTGTCGGCCGGAACTTCTTTAACGGTAGTATCCTTGCGCAGCAGGGCTTCTTTTTGTTGTTCAGCTTTGCGGTAACTGCGTTCCAGGATGTTGAACTTCAGCGCTTTGCGCCAGTTTTCTTCGAACTCTTTATCGTCTTTGGCATAAACCGGATGCTCGCTGTCGTAATTCCAGGTTTCCTGCAGGTCGAAGCGGAAGGGCGATTTCAGCAGCCTGGTGTAAAGGGCTTCAGCCTGGTCCATCCGCTTTTGGAACAAGTTCCAGGCGCTGTCCATAAAGGCGTAGCTGCCGCGTTTGATCTGATCATCCAGTTGGTTGCGAAAGGGCTCCAACAGTTTCATGTCTTGCTGGGTGAAAAACCGTCGTTCATTATCCAGCTTCTCCAGGAAGTTGTCGAAGATTTTCGCCGACAGCTCATCGTTGAGTTTTGCAGGCTGATAGTGGTGAATGTTGAGTTGTTCAATAACACCTTCCAGCAGTTCCGACTCACCCCCTTGTCTTTTGCTGGAGCAGAATACAAGAAAGCTGAACAGGGCAATAGGGAAGAGGGGTGTGATGAGGTTTCTGGATTTCATGATTTAGTTACCGGTGCGGTTGTTTCCTTGTTCGAAATAAATATCAACGGGAATGTTGTTTTGTTCTAATCTGTTCAGGTCGTCCTTCAATGTTGTTCCAACAACACCTTTGCTTTGCAGTAAATTGTTGGAAGCAGATTGTGCGCCATCGCCCTGTATTTGTAGCAAAAGCCCTGCCAGTTCATAAACAGCCTGCCGCATTTGTTTCACATGCACCTTATAGGTGCCTGAAGCATCACGGCTGATGCCACCGCGTTCCAGCAGGTGGTTGAAGGTGATCATGTTTGCTTTTCCGTGCGCGCTGGATGCGCCAAAACGCACCGAGCGGAAGATGCTCGAAACAAAGGTTACGTAATAATCTTCGAGGGTCCCTTCATTCAGGCTGCCCTGTTCCAGCAATTGGGTCACCATGTACAATCCGAGCACATCGGCTTTGCACTCTTCGATGGCGGAATAGGTAGCGCCCAAAGCTTCACGAACGGTTTTGGTTCCGTCGATGGTGTTTTTTACGCCGAGCCCGTGTGCCACTTCATGAAACATCACGTTGGAAAAGAAGGCGTTGAAGGTGACATGGCTGCGTTGTTTTTTGTGGATGAGCACCGTGCTGATGGGCAATACCATGCGGTCGAATTTTGCCTGCATCACATTGCGGATTTGGGTGCGTCGGGTGCCAAGTTCCTGCTGGATGCCTTCGTCGTTGGGCAGGTTAACCGCGATGGTTTTGCTTCCGGCATTGCAATCGCCGGCATAGTACAACGCGTCAAAAACCGCCAGCTGGCTGTTGCTGTTTCCTACTTTTTCCTGTTTGTATTTGGCATCAGCGGGCAATTGTTCCTGCAGCCAGGGCAACAACGCGATATATTTTTCCAGGCGGCGGCTCCATTCCTGGTCGCGTACCATCACATAGGCTTCAAAGGCTGTTTTAATGCCCCAAAGCTTGTCTTCATAATTTTCAATGGGCCCAATGATCAGGTCGAATTTATTTTCCTTCATGGTGAGCCAATAGCGGTCACTATTGTCGAAGTTGCCGCTCAGCAAATCATTGGCGCGCAGGCGCAGGTACACACTGAATTCAGGATCGCTTCCCTGCAAGGCGTTTGCTGCATGAAACATCTGTTCGGTCATGTAGCGCAACTCGGTTACGTAAGCTTCGGTGTAAGGAATAACCTGCACACGCCCGAAGGCATCGCGCTGCAAGATGGAATAAGGACTGTTTTTCAACGGATGATCGAGCTTGTTGAATTCTTCTTTGCTCAGGGTAGCCGGATATAAACCCGATCCCGGCGGTTTGGCTCCATAACCGGAAACGAAAGGCTGGTCCTCGTTGAGTCGATCCCAGGGACCGTAGTTTAACCGAATGTACCCCTGCATGAACGAATCTTTGCACGCTGCGAGCAGGCTGTTGCGGTCGCCAAAAGCTTGTTTCCAGAAGATGTCGTCGGCCTGTTTGGCTGCGCCAATGAGCATATTCAGTGCTTCGCGTTCGGCTTCGCTGTATGAGTTGAGGTTTGTTTGCAGGCTCACCTTGCTGTAGCGTCCCAATGCTTTTGCGGCATCAAATCCGGGCACCGGATCACACTGTGACAAGACATCAATGGCCGGCAAGGAGGCAAAACCGGCGCACAAGACAAACTTGAAGAGGTTTAGGGGATTCATGCAGGGTTAAAACGCCAAAGTTCAGGGAATGTGTTGGTTAATTCTTGTTTTTTTGTGTGCAACGGTGGAAAGTTCGTCTGAATACAGCAAGCTGCAAAACAATCTGGGCCTTCCAGCGGTTTTTTAAGCGTTGTTTTGTTGTAAAGCAGTTGCAGTAAATCGGGCAGCATACGGCATTAGCGTCGCAAACTTGCCATCCCCACGAATGTTGGTGGGCAAGCAAATCCACAGCGCCGGTGCCTTTGGCGCTTTATCCCGAGGCAGCCTGGGAGCTTATATTCCGGAATACAGTGTGGTTCCGTTGGAGCATTCCGGGCTGCGCCAATTGCTTCGCGGTCCCTTGCGCCTGCTGCTTCCCCCGCTGTTGCGCCGGCAACATCGATTGCTTTATGTGGGCCGATTGCATTATCCGGATGTGATGAGTCGCCCGCCTGCACAAGACTCCATGCCGCTGATCACCAATTTCATGTGCGCAGAAGGTTTAAGGTTTGCATTGGCTCCGGGAAAGGTGCAGGTTCCAGGCTGGATTCCGTTTCGCACCGAACCCATCATGCTGCTCAACATTCCACTTCAGTGGCAGCACACAGACGATTACTTGTCCAACATGAACAGCAAGCACCGCGTGAAGGCCAAACGAATCATGGCGGTTTCAGCTCCTTTAACGATGCGCCTCCTTGAGGTGGCTGATTTAAACGAGGAACGTTCAACGCTCGATGCGCTGTTTGCCGGACTCAAACAGCGTATACCCTTTATGTTGGGTGCCCTCAACACCAAATTCTTCGAAGAACAGAAAGACCATTACGGCGATCGGCTGCACCTCCGTCTGTACGAACTGGAGGGAAAACCAGTGGGGTTTATAACTTTATTGGAAGAGGCCGGAACTTTATACGCATTGCACGCCTGCACGCTCCCGGCAGAAAACAAACGCCTGCACATTTATCAGCGCATGCTGTACGATGCAGTATCGCTGGCCATCATCAAAAGGTGCAGCCAATTGCACATGGGCCGCACTGCAACGGGAATCAAATCATCCATAGGCGCAGAACCTGTGGAAGGTTATTACAGCGTATATGCCCGCGGTGTGCTGATGCGCTTCATCCTCCGCATCCTGGCCCGCTGGGTTAGGCCCGATGAAGAACCCATCCGCAAGGCATTCCGATAAAAAAGATCCATTTTTGCATCATGACACAACGCCTGATGCTGCTTGCCGTTGCCAGTTTGTTTACTGCATTGCATGCCCAAGACACGCTCCGCAACAAGGCCGGAAGCCGCTACCTGTTCACCCGCAAAGCCGACCTTCAGGCCACAACGGTGCGCAACCAATGTCAAACCAGCACCTGCTGGAGCTTCAGCACCATCAGCTTCCTGGAAAGTGAATTGTTGCGTCAAGGGAAAGGCGTTCATAACCTCAGCGAAATGTTTGTGGTGCGCCACGCCTATTACGAAAAAGCCATTATGTACCTGCGCATGGATGGCGACCATCGATTGGATGAAGGTGGCGAAGCCCATGATGTGCCCCTGATTATTAAAAAATACGGTATTGTTCCGGAGGAAGCTTACCGCGGTTTGGCTTACAAGGCGAATACTTCGGACAGCACCCATAATCATGCAGAATTGCGTGCAGCCATCAAAGCATTGGTGGATGCCTATAAGCCTTTCGCCGCCGCCGGCAAGCTCAGTCCCGCGTGGTTGCAGGCGCTGAATGGCTTGCTGGATGCCTACCTCGGCAAGTTGCCGGAATCGTTTACCTATGGCGGAAAATCCTATACCGCGCGCAGCTTTGCCGATGGCTTGGGCTTGAAGATGGACGATTATGTATTCCTCACGTCGTTTACCCATCAGCCTTTTTACCAGCCATTCGTGCTCGAAATTCCGGATAACTGGAGTTTGCAAAGTGCCTGGAACCTTCCCCTGAATGAATTTACCGAGCTGGCATTCCGTTCACTGGATATGGGATACAGCTTTGCCTGGGCTGCCGATGTAAGCGAAAAAGGGTTCTCTTTCAAAGATGGAATAGCCATTCTGCCCGTGCATGACAGTTTGGTAAAAACCAAAGGTGAACCCGCTAAATTCCGCCAGGGAAATAGCATCAGCGGATTTGACCAGGCCTGTCCGGAACTGAACGTGGATGCCCCTTTGCGTCAACACTACTACGATTATAAATTGACCACCGATGACCACGGGATGCACATGACGGGTTGGTACACCACACCCGATGGCAAACGCTGGTTCAAAATGCGCAACAGCTGGGGAACAGGAAATTACCTCAACGGTTACCAAATGGTTTCTGAAGCGTATTTTAAAGGCAAAACCATTTCCATCATGGTACATAAAGATGTGCTTGGCAAGAAGCTGGCCGAGAAGCTGGACCTCGATTGAACAATTACAGCACATCTTTAAACGTTATGCTCAAGAAGATGAAACGCTATTTCATTCCGACCCTGCTGTTTGCTGTATGTTTGTTGTTGCTGCAGTCTTGCGGGTCCAGGAAGAGTTGCAACACCCGGGAGAAAAACAGAACTGAAATGGGATGGATGTAACACGCGTCCTGTTTGTTTGCCTTGGGAATATTTGTCGTTCGCCGCTGGCGGAAGCTCATTTTCTGGCACATACCCAAAGTCTGGGCACCGCACACCTGTTCCACTGCGACAGCGCCGGTACCAGCAACAACCACAGTGGCGAACAGCCCGACCGGCGCACCATGAAGAATGCAGCGCAACACGGGCTGGACATAAACCACCGCGCCCGCCAGGTGAGCCTGGAAGACTTCTACAACTTTGACCTTTTGGTGGCCATGGATCAGCACAACCTCAGGCATCTGGAACAGATGAAACCTTCGGATTCCGCTGTTCGGCTCATGTTGCTGCGCGACCTGGATGAACATGCGCCCGGCGCAGATGTTCCCGATCCATGGTACGGCGATGAAGCACTTTTTGAAGAGGTTTTTCACCTGCTGCATCGCTGTACAGAGCGGTTGCATCAACATTTACAACCCGGAATACCTAGAGTTTTATGAAACATTTCATCCAATTGCTGGAAGCACTGCGCGAGGATCAGGTTCCATTATGGGGCACGTTGGGTGCACAGGCCATGGTGGAACACCTCACGTTAGGCATCAAAATAGGGAATGGGACGCTGCGCCCGCGCAATCCTGTTCCTTGGGAAGCATACGATGAGGAACGCAAAGCAAGGGTAGCAGCATTTACGCATTCTGATGCACCTTTCGCCAGAAACATCATGAATCCGATGATGAAGGACAAACCCTTTGAAACCAGGAAAGCAAACCTTCAGGAAGCCAAAGAATGGTTTGCGCTGGAAATTGGCACGTTCATTCAATATTGGGAAGACCAGCCTGACGCTGTGTTGATGCATCCTACCTTAGGGCCAATGAATTACAGGCAGTGGCAGCTGTTTCAACAGCGCCACATCACGCATCACTTCACGCAGTTTGGGCTGATGCCCGATCAAGGTTCCTGAAAAATCGTAAGACGGGCTGAAGTAACGAAACCCGGCTGCGACATTTCCAGATGATACACCCCACCTGAAAGGCCATGCGCCTGAAGGTTCAGTTGTCTGTTTGAACCGGTTCCCTTGGCATGCAAACGGCCATTGCTTTCGAAGATTCGGTATTGGAATGGCTGCGTATCCGGAAGTTCCACATGCAACAGATCGCTTATCCGCGCCGGGTTGGGATACACCGCGATATTTTTAGGCACCGTGTGCCATACTGAAGAAGGCACCCAAATGGGTTGATCGGTAGCCAGATTGTCCAGCCACAATACGCTGCCCGGCTGCCGGGGTTTCTTTCCATCAAGAATGGCTTTGCTGCTGGTACAAACAACTTGTACTGAATCGGGCAAACCGGGAAGCAACCAATACACGGGGAGTTCCAAGCGTGTCCAGTTGCTGATGGTTCTGCCTTCTACATGAAAAGCCACACCCACCTGTTCTTTTACTCCATTGCTTTTGTTTCGGGTGAACAGCAGGACGATGGCTGCTGAATCGCCGGGTGTAGGTTGGTATTTCAGGTAAAAACTGAATTTCATGGGTTTTTGATTCGCAGGTAAACCCGGTGAAACATCGCGTTCGCCCAAACTAATGATGCCCGCGATGGTATCGCTGAATTGAAGATCTGTGGAGGTACAGGCCAAAGTGCTGATCCGTGCAGCTACCTTCCCGGAAACAGGCGACGAATCGGGCGCAACAAACGGGCTGCATCCATATTCGGATGTCAGGTTGAAGGTGTTCCAGTAAAAAGGCTCATAATAAGTACCTGTGAACACCCAGTCTTCGAAGCCGGCATTCGGAATTTCGCTGTGCTGCGCACGAAGTGCCTCAGTTGGGCTGAAGAAGCCCGCCAACTGAATTGCGGTAAGGAGCAAGATCCGAAATAGTCGCATGGTTCAAATTAAAGGTAAGGAAGTCTAATTTGCGCAGCCTTGCCATTTCAAGTGGAATGGCCCGTACCCAAGCACTGATGTTGCTTTAAAAAAACACGTTTGTGTTAAACTTTTTCCTTGCCGCACGTCTATTCAGAGTAATCCAATATCTTGCACCTTATGGACAGGAAAGAATTCCTTAAATCCGGTTTCAGTAAAAAAGCTGCGGCACCCCGGTCAACGGCCCGCAGCCGCCGCCTGCTCAATACAGGTTTGGCTGCCTATCAGGGAACGTTTGGCAAAGCCGAATTGCAGCACCTGTTGCGTCGCACCTTATTCGGGGTAAAAAAATCGGAACTGGATGCATTATCGTCATTGTCATTGTCGCAGGTGGTGGATTTGCTCATTACACCCCTGGCAACGCCACCTGCTCCTCCGGTGAACAACTACAACGCTACCTATGCAGATCCGAACGTTGCCTTGGGTTCCACTTGGGTGAATGCGCCATATACTGACGGCACACTTAATTTCCATCGAACACTATCGTTCAAAAGCTGGTGGATCAGCCAAATGCTGGATCAGCAACCCAACATCACCGAAAAAATGGTGCTGTTTTGGCATAACCACTTCGCTACAGAAATCAATACGGTGCAAGATGCCAGGCTTTCCTACCACAGCAATGCCTTGCTTCGCAAACACGCACTGGGAAATTTCAAAACATTAACCCGCGACATCACCAAAGATGCGGCCATGCTGACGTACCTGAACGGCTACCTGAACAGCAAGGCTGCGCCTGATGAAAACTACGCGCGTGAACTCCAGGAACTGTTCACCTTAGGCAAAGGTCCGGACAGCAAATACACCGAAGATGATGTAAAAGCTGCGGCCCGTGTGCTCACCGGTTGGAGGATCAACCGCGTTGGAAATCCGCCTCCGGTTTATTTCGATGTAACACGTCACGATACGGCTAATAAGCAGTTCTCATCGTTCTTCGGGAATAAAGTCATTACCGGCAGAAACACTTCCACCGCCGGTGACGATGAGCTCAACGACCTGCTCGATATGATTTTCGCGCAGCAGGAAGTAGCTAAATATGTATGTCGCCGGCTCTATAAGTTCTTCGTGTATTATGAACTGACACCGGAGGTAGAAACAAATGTAATTGCGCCGCTTGCCGACATCTTCAGAAATAATAATTACGACATCCGGCCGGTGCTTACGGCACTCTTCAACAGCGAACACTTTTTCGACCCCCTGAACCGCGCCTGCTACATCAAATCGCCCATGGATCATTTGGTTGGATTCAGCCGTGAATGGAATTTGGTTTATCCAAGTACTGCCAACCTGGATGTTCAATACGGCATGTGGAATACGCTGCGTAGCTTTGGTCAGTTGCTGGGGCAGGATTTGGGAGATCCGCCAAGTGTAGCCGGCTGGCCTGCGTATCATCAGTCGCCACAGTTTTACGAGTTGTGGATCAACAGCGACAGCTATCCCAAACGCAACCAATTTCAGGATTTATTGATCACCACAGGGTATAGAATCAGAACCACCACCTTGCTTGGTGATGTATATGCTATGGCCAATCAGTTTGCCAACCCTTCAAAGGCCGACGACCTGATTGATGATTCTGTGGCATTCCTGTTGGCCCTACCCATTGGAACCAATACCCGCGCCACCTTAAAGAGCATCCTCTTACCCGGCGGTATCCCTGATTTCAATTGGACGGATGAATGGAACAACTACAAGAACAATCCGAGCAATACTACCTACAAAACCATCATCTACGCCAAGCTGATGGCCTTCTATAAAGCAATCATGAACCTTGCCGAGTATCAACTCGCCTAATGTCAGCATCCATGAAAAGGAGAAAATTTCTACAAAACACCGCCGCCGCAGGAACCATTTTGCCCATTACGCTGGGTAGCCATAAGCTTCAGGCCTTTGGCCCCAACTCCATGCTGGGTGCTTTGGCAAAAGCTGCTGCCCAGACAGACCGCGTGCTGGTAATCATCCAGCTGAATGGAGGCAACGACGGATTGAACACCCTGATTCCGCTGGATCAGTACAGCAATCTTTCCAAGGTGCGGCAGAATGTGCTGATTGGCGACACCAAGGTGCTGAAATTAAACGGGAAAACCGGCACAGGCCTGCATCCGGCCATGACCGGTATGCAAAGCATGTACAATGAAGGCCTGATTTCAGCGGTGCAAAACGTGGGTTATCCAAATCCTAATTTTTCGCATTTCCGAAGCACCGATATCTGGATGAGCGCTTCAGACAGCAATGTGCTGGAACCCTCTGGTTGGATGGGACGCTACCTGGATCAGGTGTTTCCCGGATTCCCGACCGGATATCCCAATGCTGCAATGACTGACCCGCTGGCCATTCAAATTGGTGCAGGTGTTTCACTTACGTTTATGGGCCCGGATATGAACATGGCCATGGCCATTACCGATCCGAGCAGTTTTTATAACCTGGTTACCGGAAATACCGACTCAGCACCTGCTACACCGGCAGGGAAGGAGTTAACCTATATCCGCACCATCGCTCAGCAAACGCAGGAATATGGCACGGTAATCAAAGCCGCTGCCAATACGGGCAAGAACTTAGCCACCTACCCGTCTAACAATCCGCTGGCAGATCAGTTGAAAATTGTTGCCAAACTCATTCATGGAGGACTTAAAACTCCGGTGTATATGGTGAGTCAGGGTGGCTATGATACACACAGCGCTCAGGTAGATACGGCCGATACCACAAAAGGCGCACATGCAACTTTGTTGCAGCGCCTTTCAGATGCGATCAAAGTATTTCAGGACGACCTGAAACTATTGGGAATTCAGGATCGTGTGGCAGGAATGACTTTTAGCGAATTTGGCCGACGCGTGATGAGTAATTTCTCGAATGGAACTGACCACGGTGCCGCTGCGCCCTTGTTTGTATTCGGCAGCAGTGTGAATCCGGGTATCATCGGAAACAACCCTGTTATTCCGTCCACCGTTTCGGTAAACGACAATGTGCCGATGAGTTATGATTTCAGGCAAGTGTACGCCACGGTATTGAAAGATTGGTTTGGCCTGAACGACAGTGAGGTGAAATCTGCCATGCTCGGTGGTACGTTTCAAACGCTGCCCATCTTCAAAGCCGGTTCCACGAAACTCGAAGACTTCGCCGATCTTTTGTCGCGCATCAGCCTCGACGATCCCTACCCGAATCCTGCCTCCGGATCGGCTCAGGTTCGCTTTTACACCGATGGTGGACAGGTTGAATTGCGCCTTTTTGACACTATGGGAAGCCTGATCCGCATCGTCAGTCAAGGTAAACACCGCTCCGGAAGTCATGAACTTCGTTTGGACCTGAATGGACTTCGCCCCGGCAACTACTTCCTGCAACTTGCTCAAGGCAACCAAAGGGTTACCAAAACCCTGGTAGTCAGGTAACTTGAACGGTCGCATCAACAAAAACCCAAGATGCATGACCACAGTTGAGCTGTGATTCGTGATTCAGAAGTATGCTGTGCCTAACAGCCATTTGCTTCTGATTTATTTCTGTATCCCTCCCTAAATTTGAACCATAATGTTCCAAAGGGGGTTTTTGAACGTATTGTTTTTATGCGTCATTGCGGGAGAAACATGGGCACAGGTTGCACAGAAGGCGCAGCCCTTGTCACAACCCGATGGTTGCCTCTCCATGCAACAAATCCTGCGCATGCAGCAAAGTGATTTGGATGCCACGCGCCTGTTTCTGGATGCACAGGGCTGGAATTTCAGCGGTTCTTCACAGGATATATCCTACAGGCACATGGACAGAGATTTGCCTTACCATTACATCAGCTGGCAACACCGCAGCAGCTATGCCCGCCTTACACTCTACTACCATCCGGGGAAGGAACAAATTGTGCGCCTGGAGGCGGATGAACAGTGTTTCCGTTACCTGCTTGCAGCCTTCAGGCAGGCCGATGGGAAAAACAGCGTTGGCGACAACACCCTTACCACGGTGTTTAAGGTTCAGAACCTCCAGGTGGAGTTTATTGAAAGCAGCTACAGCAGCAACTTCACGATTCAGGTGCTTCCAACGCTGGCTTTAACCAGGGAAGCGCGCGCGCAAATTGCTGCAGAGGAAGCCGCACAGCGCGCCATTCAGGAGCGCAGCAGACGCTATCGGGAGGCGTTACAACGCGGCGATGAAGCTTATGAAGCAGGCAGTTATGGAGCGGCGCGCAAGGCATACGAAGATGCACGATTAATCGAAGACACTGAAGATGTGCGTGAGCGCATAGAATCCTGTGGGCTGGCAGAATGCAAAAAACGTGAGGTTCGGGCAGACTCTGCATACCGCGCGGGAAACTACGAATTGGCACGAAACCTCTACTACGAAGCGCGCCCCTGCAATGCAAACAAGGGGAATATTGATACCAAAATTCGCCTCATGGAATCAAAAATGAAGGAGCAACAGGTGCGCAAGGCGAAAGATGATGCCGATGAACTTTATGAGGCCAAGCGTTACGGTGCTGCCCGCAATGCCTATGAAGATCTGTTGCGCATTGACCCGGGAAACAACCATGCCAAAAGCAGGATTGAAACCATCAAAAGCATCACGCAGTTTCTCTATGACCGAAGCAAGACGGTTTATCCCTATCAAAAAGAAAACGCCTCGGGCTTGTTGCTGTGGAAACAATCGGTGGCAGAATCACTCAACAGGACCGTTTCTGCTGCGCCTGCAGGAAGTATTCTGGCCGACATCTCGTTGCGTTTTGACACACTGGGGCGAAACAACAGCAGCTTCCGGATTCGGGAAGGTGCCACTCCCGATTTGAATGCAGCATTTCAAGGCTTGATTCAGGCGACTGTGTTGGCTCCGCCCAAAAGACGGGGGTATTTCATCGCCGCTAAAGAAGATGTACCAATGAAGATACAGTGGTCTTCGGCTACCTATTCCGTTTGGTCAGATGTGGGCGGTTTGCGTTTCGACCGTGATTTCCCATCAGCAATAAGAGTGGATGTGGAGCGCTACATCAACAGAAACACACCAAAATACGGCGACTTCCGCATACAGGTTAAAGAGAAAAAGTTCAACGACCGCAGTTATACGGACTTGTCTTTGGTAGGCTATAAATCCAAAGCCGGTCCGGGTTCAGCTTTATATTCACTGCTGTGGCCGGGTTTGGGAACCTATCGTGCCAGCTATGGGGCGCAGGGTAAAGGCTCCGCTCAATGGTTTTTATATTGCGCCGGCACTGCAGTACTCAGCGGACTGTATGCGAAGGCACAATACAATAATTACCAGAATGCCACAAATCAGGCAGATATGGATTATTACTATGAGCGGGCCAATCTTGGGTACAAAACAGCCTTGGTTTCGGGCGGTTTGGCGGCCACTATTTATGTACACAACATCTTTGCCGCCTTTCAAAGGGGCAGCCGCAATGTGAAAGACAGCAGGGCCTTGCGCGCGCGTCTGAACAACGAACCCATCAGCATACACAGCCAGGCAATCACCATACCATGAACACCTTAAGAACTGCGTTTATCGTTTTTATACCCTTTTGTACAGGGTGTTTGAAGGAACCCATAACCTGGAACCTGCCGCGTAACAATGCCGGCGATACTGCCCAAAATGTCAATCCCAATCACCCCAATGCACCCATTGCGCGGTTCAATGCTTCGACCACGCGGGTTCCGCTTGGTGGGAAGGTGAAATTCATCAGTACTTCCACACAAAATCCAACCGTGTTTTCCTGGTACTTTCCGGAAGCATCCCCTGCCAGGGCCGCGGGAAGCAGTGCAGAAGCCACCTTCAACCGATTAGGCTACTACGATGTTCAACTGTCGGTGCGCAACTCTTTTGGCAGCGACAGCACGCTCCGAAAAGCCTATATCGAGGCCTTTTACTTTAAATCCTTTGCGGATAAAGACTGGGAGGATTGGTTCAGTGATGGCTGGATGTTCACATCCGGACAGGTTTGTAATGGTTGTGTCTTGGCCTGGCAGAACAGCAGCAGTGCACCTCAATTGTTTACCCTGAGTCGCGATTTCAGCAACATGCCTTCTGGCGCTACTTTGAGTTTTTACTACCAGATTTATAGTCCTGGAGGGTACTTAAGGGTGCGTTTGAATGGCGTTGAAATCTGGAATGCCTCCGGTTATGGAAAGGCTAACCCGAAGATCAGCATTCCGCTTTCAGGAAGTTATGAGGTTTCTATAGAAGCTTTGGTAGCTTATACCCAAAGTATATATGTAAATGATATAGAAATCAGGCCCTGATTGGCAGCAGCCATATACATGGAGGGCTTGCCGTATGTCGTAATCATCTCTGTGGCATACAAATAGAAAAACCCCGGAAACCCGGGGTTTTTCTATTTGTGATAAAGCAACAATTGCTTACATCATGCCACCCATGCCGCCCATATCGGGTCCATGGCTGTGGCCTTTTTCTTCTTCCTTGATTTCAGCCAGCACACAGTCGGTAGTGAGGATCATACCGCCAATGGAGGCAGCGTTTTCCAGAGCTACGCGGCTCACTTTGGTAGGATCAATAACACCGGCAGTGATGAGGTGTTCAAATACTTCGGTACGGGCGTTGTATCCGAAATCGTTCTGACCTTCCCGTACCTTCTGCACGATGATGCTGCCTTCGCCACCGGCGTTGGCTACAATTTGGCGCAGGGGTTCTTCCAAGGCGCGCTTCACGATGAGCATACCGGTAGTTTCGTCTTCATTATCACCACTGAGTCCTTCGAGTGCTGCGATGGCGCGAATCAGGCTCACACCGCCACCGGGCACGATGCCTTCTTCTACCGCAGCGCGGGTAGCATGAAGGGCGTCGTCAACGCGGTCTTTCTTTTCTTTCATTTCTACTTCGGTTGCTGCACCAATGTACAGAACGGCAACACCACCGCTCAGTTTGGCCAGACGTTCTTGCAGCTTTTCACGATCGTAGTCGCTGGTGGTGCTTTCAATCTGGGCTTTGATTTGGTTGATGCGGCCCTGGATATCGTCCTTGCTGCCGGCACCATTTACAATGGTGGTATTGTCTTTGTCAATCGTGATTTTCTCGGCGCGGCCCAGATCTTGAAGGGTAGCGTCTTCCAAACGGCGGCCTTGTTCTTCGCTGATTACGGAACCACCGGTGAGGATGGCGATGTCCTGCAGCATTTCTTTGCGGCGGTCACCAAATCCGGGAGCTTTCACAGCGGCGATTTTGAGGGCGCCGCGGATGCGGTTTACCACGAGGGTAGCCAGTGCTTCGCCTTCAACATCTTCAGCGATGATGACCAGGGGCTTGCCGGTTTGTACCACCTTTTCCAGCACGGGAAGCAGGTCTTTCATGCTGCTCACCTTCTTATCGTAGATGAGGATGTAGGCATTTTCCAGCTCGGCTTCCATTTTTTCGGGGTTGGTTACGAAGTAAGGGCTCAGGTAACCGCGGTCAAACTGCATGCCTTCAACCACTTCCACGGTGGTGTCGGTACCTTTGGCTTCTTCCACAGTGATCACGCCGTCTTTGCCTACTTTTTCCATAGCCTGAGCAATCAGTTTGCCGATGGTATGGTCGTTGTTGGCAGAAATGGTAGCTACCTGTTCGATTTTCTGATGGTCGTCGCCCACTTCGCGGCTCATGCCTTTCAGGGCATCAACAGCTTTGATTACAGCTTTGTCTATGCCGCGCTTCAAATCCATTGGATTGGCGCCGGCGGCAACGTTTTTCAAACCTGCAGTCACGATGGCTTGGGCCAGAACGGTTGCGGTGGTGGTACCATCGCCGGCCACATCAGCAGTTTTACTTGCTACCTCTTTGAGCATTTGTGCGCCCATATTTTCGATGGGGTCTTTCAGCTCGATTTCTTTGGCTACAGTTACTCCATCTTTGGTCACTTGTGGCGCACCGAACTTCTTATCGATAACCACATTGCGCCCTTTGGGGCCGAGGGTAACTTTTACGGCGTTCGCTAATGCGTCAACACCTTTTTTCAAACCTTCGCGGGCCTGAATATTGAAATGAATGGATTTTGCCATAATGATTTACGTTTTACGTGTTTTGTTGGGTTAAATAACAGCGAAGATGTCTGACTCACGCATGATGAGGTAGTCCTTACCATCAATGGTGATTTCTGTTCCGGCGTATTTGCCGTAAAGAACGGAGTCGCCTACTTTAACGGTCATCGGCTCATCTTTTTTGCCGCCGCCTACCGCCACAACAGTACCTTTCTGGGGTTTTTCCTTGGCAGTATCGGGGATGATAATGCCACCGGCAGTTTTTTGTTCCGCCGCTGCGGGTGCTACTACTACCCGGTCTGATAAAGGTTGAATGTTCACTGACATAGTCAATAGATTTGTTTTTGGTTCAGGCGCCAAAGAACGATTTCTGTGCCAGTGCCGTAAAGGCTGTCATTATTGCACAACGGTGCCGGGTTTGTGTCAGCAGCACCAAAGACAAAGGTCAGAATGTCAGCACTATTGGTTGCTTGGATGACTCATGAAATTCATCAGGGGAACTTCAGGGGAATTCTACTACATTGCGGTCAAATATCTAAAGTCAAAAAGCTATGATAAAAAAGGTACTGTTTGGCTCGGCTTTGATGCTGAGCATGGGATTGCAGGCCCAATCCTATTATTACATCGCTCATGTACGCGAGGGAAATCCCGGCGGACTGAATGTGGAAAGTGATCAGGCCAATGATCAGAATGGCGGCGGTTGGACTAAGGTTACGGGCACACAGGCCAATGTGGTGTATACCGGAAACATCGCCATCCCCTTCAGTTTCAAATTTGCTGGTAATACGGTTACGCACCTGAAGGCAGCTACCAGCGGATTCATCACCTTCGACACGGGCACCAAGGTGGCACCGGTTACCGGCCCAGCAGCGCTGCCTACCGCAACACTTCCCGAGAAGTCTGTATCTATCTGGGGGATGAGTGCTTCAGGCTCTAACGACGGTATTTTCACCAAAACTTTTGGCGCAGCCGGCAAGCGTCAATTCTGGATTAAGTTCTATTCCATGAGTACGCCGGGTGATGCCAGTAACTCTTGGACATACGCCAGTGTAGTTCTGGAAGAAGGAAGCAATAAGATTTACATCGTCATGCAAAACTGTCTTCAGGGAAACAATGCTTATGTAAGCCCCAAACACACTTTTGGTATTCAGGTAGATGGAACTACTGCAGTGATGGTCGCAGGTTCACCAAACATCACCAACCAAACCAGTGATTTGATCGTTGAAGACAATGATTACTACGAGTTCATTTATGGCGTGCAGCCAGCGCTCGATTTGGCGGGTATGAAGGTTGACCTTCCTGCGTATGTTTCCAGAAAGGCGCCCATCGACATTAAATTAACAGTGCGCAATCAGGGCACTGCCGCTATTACATCTTACACCCTGAACTACAGCGTAAACGGAGGTGCACCGGTATCAGCCAATGTAAGCAGTGCCAACATCGCTCCCAACGCAGTACCTGTGCTCACCAATTCCATCAAGTGGAATCCTCCCACAGCGGGTTGGTACACCATCAAGGCATGGGCCAGCAACCTGAACAATACTGGCGACGATGCTCCGGCCAACGATACCGCCAGTGCGCGCACCTATGCATACGATTCGGCAGCTACCCGCAAGTTGATGCATGAAGTTTTCACCAGCAGCACCTGCCCTCCATGTAATCCAGGCAATGCTGCCCTGCAGGCCATTTGGGACGCACGCCCGGGAACACATTCCATCCTGAAATACCAGTGTGATTTTCCAGGATCAGGCGATCCGTACTTCACCACTGAAATCGGCACGCGCCGCGGTTCTTACGGCATCAATTCTATCCCTTCTACCGTTCGCGACGGTTTGCCCGGCGTGAATCCCAACGGTGGTTATACCATTGATGATTATGACGCGCTGCAGGCTAAACCCAGTTTTGCACGCATTAAAATCAACTCTGCTCAGCTGAGCTGGAAAGGCAAAGTGGATTTTGAAGTTGAACTGCTTCCTTTGGAAGACTACATGACAGGCAGCAACTGGCGCCTCATGGCTGTGATTGCCGAGAAAACCACCTTCAAGAATGTAAAAACCAACGGAGAAACTGAGTTCACCCACGTGGCCAAGAAAATGGTTCCCGGAACCAATGGCACCGTGCTGAGCAATCTGGTTAAAGGCACGCCCCAGAAGTTCAACCTGAGCTATACCTTCCCCGACGTATATCGTCTGCCCAACAATGCCACTGATCGCATCAACCTGGCTACCGAAACAACCGTTGAAGACTTCTGGGATCTGGAAGTAGTGGTATTCCTTCAGAACAACACCACCAAAGAAGTGGTTCAGTCTGAAACCAAGGATATTGCCTTCAATACCGGACTCAATGAAGATGAGCTGGGCGGCTTGATGGTTTATCCAAACCCTGCCCGCGACGAGGTAAATATTTCTTTGCCAGCTGCGGTTAATGGTCAGCTAAGCGTGTTCGATATGAACGGCAAGTTGATGATTCAGCAAGGTGTGCAGCAAAGCACCCGAATCAATACTCAGGGTTGGACCCCTGGCCTGTACATGATTCAGGTTCAGGATGGCGTCAAAATGAGCAGCCGCAAGGTGATGGTTCAGCGCTAAAAGTTCTTTATCTATTTCGAAGGGCATCCGTCGAAAGGCGGGTGCCCTTTTGTTTTGTGGCGTCCTTGAAATTACTGATGTGCAGGTGTGAGCACAGCTTCAGCTGTGCGGGTAAGTACCTGTTTAGAAGGGTTTTATTGTCTTTAGCGCAGTAAGGTGGGCAAGCCACGATGGTAAGCCCCGCCAATATAGGAGGCTGCTTTTTGGCGAAGCAAGGTAAGCCTACGGGAAAGCATCAGATGCTTGTTTCCTGGTGGCCGGGAGGAATGATTCTCATGCTGCGGCAGGATTCCAAAAGAAAAGCCGTTGCTACTTTAGTAACAACGGCTTTTCGTATGAACGTGAGTTATGATTGAACTTATTTTGCGGGTGCTGCCGGGGTTGCGGGTGCAGCGGGAGCATTTTCCAATACCCGTTCAATCACGGGATCAGCATTTTGCGTTTTCGGTGCGGCTTGGTCAGGAGCACCATTCCAGGTAGCGGCTACAAGGCTGATTACCAGAATCAGGATGGCACCGCCCCAGGTAAGTTTCTCCACGATGTCGCTGGTTTTAGCTACACCAAGAATGGAGTTGCCCGCAGAAAAATTGCTGGCAATACCGCCACCTTTAGGATTTTGAATCAATACAATCAGCATCAACAAGATGGCAGCGACGATTCCGAGTATAAGCAGGATTTTCATATTCAGTTTTGGTTTAATTCGTTGCGGATTTTTTGAATCAGCCCGGCAAAATACGGTCTTTTCTCCGGAAATTTCAACATCAGGCGTTCGAACGCCTGCAATGCTGCTTTTAAGTTTCCTTGTTTCCAGTAAATCTGCGCCAATGTTTCGGTGATCAGAGTTTCATCCATCTGTTCGCTCTTTTTTGCCACATTCAGCGGGTTAAAGAATTCTTTTTTTGGCCTGCTGATGCTTGGATTGGTTTTCAGGAAGCGCTGGATCAAGTCGTCTGTCTGTTTGTGCTCTTTCTGCCTGGGTGGCGCTGGTGCTTCTTTATTTTTTGGGTCTTTCAGCCAGGTATAGAAATCTTTTGGAGTATTAGGTGTTTGCGGCTGTATTGTTTCCGGAAAAAATAACTCAATGGAATACGCAGGAGGTTCATCCAACAAAGCACTGTGCACGGAATCCGGGGCTTGCTCATTGGGTTGAGGTTCTTCTGTATCGGGTGGAACCGGGCTGATGCTTGAGCTTAATTCGGGTGATTCAGGCTGCTCTGGAAGCGAATTGGTTACGGGTGCTGCTTCAGGTATAACTGTATTTGCAGTTTCCGGCACCTGCGGAGCTGCAACAGCACTGCTGTCTTCCCATGATTGTTCTACAAATTGGCGAAGCCAGGGTCGGGAGGATAGACGCAGTGCAGCGGCGTGCAAGGCATCGGAAGCCCTGTAATCGCTGTGTTGTTTATGGGTTTGTGCCAGCAGCAGATGCGGTACACTGAAAAATGGAAACTCTTTACACAACTGTTCCAGTTCGTACACATCCGTGTTGCTGATTTGTTTCGGATTGAGCAACAATTGGTTTAAGTAGGCTCTATTCATGCGTGGCTACCAATTGAGGGCTACTTTATTGAAAATTTGTTGCACAATCTGGTCGCATACTTGCTCAGCAAGTCCAAGTTCCAACGATTGGAAATTGGCAGTGGCATCATAATCAGCAAAAAAGGAAAATACATCTTCAAAATTCAATTCAGGATGTAAAGGACATTCAAATGTAACCTTTATGGCTACTTGCAATCGGTTTTGAGTGGCTGCCGCATCGTTCTGCACGGCAACGGGGTCAATTCTGTAATCCTTGATGGATCCTGAGCAACGAAAGTCGCCTTGCGTGGAAACCAGGTCCAGGCGTGTTTCACCAACGAATTTACTCCGCAGTTTTTCTGTGAACAGTTGGCTGAGTTGCGGGTTTACCAGGGTAGCCTCATTGGGAAAAAAATCAACAGAAATATTGCGCACGTCGTCCGGGATATTCACTCCGGAGAGGGAATAGTTTTTCAGAAAACAAGACGGAAGAGATAGCGCTGAGGCCAGCGTTGCGACCATCCAAAATTTATTCGAGGCCATACTGTTTGATTTTTCGGTACAGGGTGCGCTCGCTGATACCCAGATCATAGGCAGCTTTTTTACGACGGCCTTTATTCTTATTTAAGGCTTTGCGGATCATTTCTAGTTCTTTGTCTTCCAGAGACAAACTTTCGGCAGCATCTGTTTCCTCAGCCTCTACGTATAGGTGCGCTTCTTCCAAAGGTTCGGCGGGCCTGAGGATGGCTGGTTCCTGACGCACAGGTACAGGTGCAACGCTCACTTGAGGCTGGGCGGGAATGTTGATGCCTGGTTCCGGACGACTGCCTTCCAACAATCCGAATACCACGCGTTTTAAGTCATTTACGTCTTTGCGCAGTTCTACCAAAACCTTATAGAAAATATCACGTTCACTCATGCCGCTGCTGAATTCTTCCTGTTTGCCAAGCAACATCGGGAGTTTTGTTTCTGTTGCAGGCAGATAACGGTTTAAGATTTCATCGCTTATCAGCGGTCCTTGTTCCAGAACACAGATTTGTTCCGTGATGTTTTTTAGTTGTCGCACATTTCCTGGCCAGGCATAATTTTCCAGACTGCGCTGTGCTTCCGGGCTCATGGTGATGAGGCTGGTATGGTGACTTTCAGCGAAGGCATGGGCAAAGCGGCGAAACAAGAGGTAAATATCTTCTTTGCGCTCGCTGAGGCGAGGTACACGGATGGGCACTGTAGCAAGACGGTAGTAAAGATCTTCCCGAAACTTACCCTGGTCGGCACGTTCCAGCAGGTCTCTGTTTGTTGCTGCTACCACCCGAACATCTGTTTTTTGTACAGAAGACGATCCAACCTTGATAAACTCACCGGTTTCCAGAATACGGAGCAGTCGCGCTTGGGTTCCAAGGGGAAGTTCTCCTACTTCATCGAGGAATATGGTACCGCCGTTTACCGTTTCAAAATAGCCTTTGCGTTTATCTGTTGCCCCTGTGAAGGCGCCTTTTTCATGTCCAAAGAGTTCACTATCGATGGTTCCTTCAGGGATGGCACCGCAGTTCACGGCGATGAATGGACCATGTTTACGGTGACTGAGGTGGTGGATGATTTTCGAAAAGCTTTCCTTACCAACACCGCTTTCACCCACAATAAGTACATTCATATCTGTTGGCGCCACCTTGATGGCGGTTTCCAGGGCATTGTTCAGGCGCGGTGCATTCCCTACAATTCCAAATCGCTGTTTTACGGCCTGTAATTCCATTGGTTGCAAAAATACACCATCACGCTGCCATATTGTCAGCGTGAATCCATAAAATGGCGAAAATCAGCAATGAAAAGGATTAGAAGCAGTAGGTAATCCAGAGGCGGCTGATGATGGCCGGAGTAAGGGAAAAAGACTGGTTCAGGTATGTGCTGGAGAACGTCTGAGATTCTTTCTTCGTCTGGAAGTTATAGCTGCTGTTTTCGAAGTTCGTACGGACCACCGAAGCATTCAGGGTGATGTTATTGTCGAGGGAGAGTGCAACATGTTTTCCGGCTTGGTATTTAAAGCCGGCCAGGTATCCAATTCCGGGGGTGATGGTCAGACTTCCGTAGGCGCTGTTGTTGGCAGAGCTCATGGAAACCACCACATCTCGGTTTGCGCTGTAGTTCAGATTCAAACTCCAGAGTGTGCCGCGGTAAAAAGCAAAGTTCCCACCCATTTGACTGTAGCGTTCTTTGGCCACCTGAACACCTAAACGGGCATAGGCGTCAAATTCTTTTTGGTAAGCGGCGGGCGCACTTTCAAAACCCTGTTGCTGGCTGTACACCGGGGTATTGCTGTACGAAGGCATGCCGTTCAACTCTATCCTGCGCATGTGGCCTTCCTGTTTGAGCGGTTTGCGGATGAGTATTTCCACCTGCCGGCTGAACAGCATATTGAGTCCGTTGATCCCTATTTCTTTGTTTTGGGTTTGAACCTGTGCCGATGCGGGCATAAGGCTGCCCAGGACCAATAAAATGTAGCAGAAGTATTTCATATTGTTAGGTATTTACACGCAATATACAAAAGCATGTCGTGTTGGCTCACTCGTTCAGGAAAACCAGTTCGCTGCCAGGCGCAAGTGCCGTAGGGCCTTGTTGTTTAAAGGAGAGGTTAACTTCTTGGGAACCAAAGTGTTGGACACGCGTTTCCCTTTTGTCGAAAATTACTTTCACTGCCTGACCTGAGACCAGGAGGGAGAAAGTACAATTGTTCCATTCTTTGGGCAGTGCGGGGCTGAGGTGCAACACACCCTGACGAATACGCACGCCGGCAAAACCCTGCACAATGCTGAGGTAACTTCCCGCCATGCTGGTGATATGTAAACCATCTTCCGTGTCGTTGTTGTAGTTATCCAAATCCAGACGTGCGGTGCGCAGGTACAACTCATAGGCCTTTTCCTGCATGCCCAGTTTGGATGCCTGGATACTGTGGATGCAGGGTGACAGGGAACTTTCATGCACGGTCATGGGCTCATAAAAGCTGAAGTTGCGCTGAAGTTGTTCGGTGCTGAAATGTTCTTCAAAGAAGTACATGCCTTGCAATACATCAGCTTGTTTGATGAAGCATGAGCGAAGAATGCGGTCCCAGCTCCATTTTTGGTTCAGCGGCAGGTGTTTCTTGTCAAGGGCAGCAACCGGCATCAGTTCTTTGTCAAGAAATCCTTCATGCTGCACAAAAACGCCAAGTCTTGCATCTTCCGGAAGGTACATCGACGCGGTTACCTCTTTCCAAAACGTCAGTTCCTTTTCGGTGTCAAGGCCTGTTTTACTGATGATGGATTTGCGGGCTTCCGGGTTGGAAGCGTCTAAAATAGCCAGACAACGCATGGTGAAATTCAGGCACCAAACAGCCAGGTAGTTGGTGTACCAATTGTTGTTTACGTTGTTTTCGTATTCGTTGGGCCCGGTTACACCATGCATCACATATTGTTGCTTTTGGCTGCTCCAATGCACCCTTTGTGCCCAAAAGCGGGAGATGCCGATGAGTACCTCCAATCCGCCTTCTTCCAGAAAAGAGCGGTCGTCGGTATGTTCCATGTAGGTATGGATGGCCCAAGCCATGGCTCCGTTGCGGTGGATTTCCTCGAAGGTGATTTCCCATTCATTGTGGCATTCTTCGCCGTTCATCGTAACCATGGGGAAAAGTGCTGCTCCATGGTCGAAACCCAGTTTAGCGGCATTTTCGATGGCTTTCGGCAGTTGACGGTAACGGTATTCCAGCAGTTGCCTGCTGATGGATGCCGGCGCGGAGAGCAGGAAGAATGGAATGCAATACGCTTCTGTATCCCAATAGGTACTGCCGCCATATTTTTCGCCCGTAAACCCTTTGGGCCCAATGTTCAGCCGGGCATCGGCACCGGTATATGTTTGATTGAGTTGGAAAATATTAAACCGCACGGCTTGCTGTGCCGGAACATCGCCTTCAATCACCACATCGCTGCGATCCCAAATGGCAGCCCAAGCCAGTTCCTGGTCTTTTTTGTGTTGTTCGAAAGAAGTATTCCATAGCGACTGCAGCAAATTCAGCGCAGTTTGAGCGGTATCTACTTCGGGGTATCGGAAGTTGCTGCACAGTACGCTGTACTTCTCTACCCTCAATACATCACCAGCCTGAACCTGAGCTGTAAACGTATGTTCGGCGAAGGCGTCGCTGCAACTTCCCGCACCCACTAAAGCATGTCCGTTGAGCGCGCAGCGGTTGCGCGTAGCGGTGCTGAGCACCCAGCCCAGTTTGCGGGTTCGCATGCTCAGGAGGCTGTGTTCGTTGAATACTTGGGAACCATGAGGTACCGGTTCCCAGAACAACTCATCGTAATTGCTGTCTTTGTTGCGCACGGCACCGTCATTATATAGTTGCACCCTGATACCGGCATTGAAATTCAGCGCTTTCACTGAGTATTCCATTGCGGCAAAATCCGGATGCTCCATGCTGTAGAAGCGGGCCGTTTGTACCTCAATATTTTTGCCTTGTGGAGAAGTGGCTGTGAAGCTGCGCAACAACAATCCGCGTTTCATATCCAGTTCCCGTCGGAACTTTTCGGTTTTCCAAACGTTCAGGTCCAGTACTTCACCATCTATTTCAATAGAAAGGCCAATCCAGTTGGTACTGTTGAGCACCTTGGCGAAGTATTCCGGGTATCCGTTTTTCCACCAGCCCACACGAGTTTTATCGGGGTAGTAAACACCACCGATATAGCTGCCCTGCAGGGTTTTCCCTGAATAATTTTCTTCGAAGTTGGCTCTTTGTCCCATGAAGCCATTACCTATGCTACATACGCTTTCGGCAACTTCATGCATAGCCGGGTTGAAACCCTCTTCAACAATGCTCCATGGATCGTGCTTAAAGTATTGAATCATGACGCGGGGAACGCTTAAGAGTTAATGATGTGGTACGAAAGAAGCCAGCGAAGGAATTACCACTGAGGCTTCTTTAAGCGATGCGGGGTTGCCAATGCCAATGGCCCTGCAACCGGCAGCAATGGCGGCCTTCACTCCAGAGGGTGCGTCTTCAAAAACGATACATTCTTCCGGCTGAAGATGCAGCATCGCAGCGGCTTTCAGAAAGGTTTCTGGATGGGGCTTTCCATGGGTTACCATGTTGCCGTCCACAACAACGTCGAACATATGCGCAATTTCCAATTTTTCCAACACCAGCTTGGCGTTTTTACTTGCTGAACCGAGGGCTAATCGAATAGCTTTGGCTTTGGCGTCGTTGAGAAAATCAAGGGTTCCTGGGAACAGGTGTGCGGGACTCATGTTGGCAACCATTTCCAGATACCATGTATTTTTTCGTTCCATATCGCGCTCAAGGGAAGCCTGATCCGGGGCAATTCCTGCCTTGTTCAGGATGTAACGCAACGATGCCTCGCGATCTACGCCTTTCAGTTGATCATGGTCATTTAGGTCGAGGCTGATGCCGTAATCATGGGCGAGCCTGCACCAAGCCTCAAAATGAAACACTGCGGTATCACAAATCACCCCGTCTAAATCCAGGATGTATCCCTTTACGCTCATAAAAGGAGTTTAAATGCTCAGGCTGCCTGAATGTTTCAGGTGGTATTGTACCAGGTTTTTCACCGGTTCACGGGTGATAACACCTACCTGTAGGCGATGGATTTTGCATGCCTCGCGCAGCAGATCTGAGAAGTGATAGGCCACAGAACCTACAAAATGCACCGGTACATCCTGGTGGTTCTCATATTTCCAGATGTGGATGTTGATGAACTTACTAAAGCCATTGTACATAAAATCCCTAACCCAAGTGCTTTGACTTCTGCTGCTGAGGAAGCGCATAAACGAAGCCAGATACACATTGGCATTAGGTAAATTGTATACATGTTCGAAGATTCCTTCTTTCGTAAGGCCATATTCTTCAATCAGGCCATTATGGATATCCTCCGGTAGTTCTTTATAGAGGAACAGGCGCAGGAGTTCTTTACCGTACCAGGTTCCTCCGGCCTCATCGCCTAGGATGTATCCGAGCGCAGGTACTTTTTCGTGAATTGCGGTTCCGTCGAAATAGCAGCTGTTTGAACCTGTACCAAGAATACAGGCGATACCCGGTTCTGTCCCACAGGTGGCATAAACAGCTCCGGTTAAGTCGTGGTCAACACTTACGGTTGCGGAAGAAAATACTTCCCGAAGCGCGGCAAGAAGCACCTCGTTTCGGTCCGGGCTGCTGCATCCGGCGCCGTAGAAATACACCTCGCGAACCTGTCCGGCGTGTGCGAACAGTTCACTGTTTTTTCTTATTTCAGAAGCAATAAGTTCAGTACTGTGAAAAAATGGGTTAAAACCCATGGTATGGAACTGTTGCTCTTGGCCTGTGGGGTTTACCAATACCCAATCGCACTTGGTGCTTCCGCTGTCTGCTATCAGTAACATGAGGAATAATTGGCGGGCAAGATAATACATTTTCTTAGTGTACAAATGACACTAAGTTGAAATTTATTATTTCAGTGTGCGGGGAAAAATCGTTGAAATGCAGATGTGCGTCGGAGGTTTATTTTGCGCATTGAAGATGTCTGGAAATAAGAATCTTAATCCACATGTTTCTGTGGATTGTGTGATCTTCGGG
>JBEDND010000199.1:0-15055 GCA_041170785.1 Bacteroidota bacterium
TTCTCGTGGTGCGCCCAGGCCTGATTGTAGATGGTAACAAAATCACTGGCAAACGCGCGGGACTTTGACCAAAGAAAATGCTTATAGGTATAGCGCGGATTGTTGAACACCCTTGATGAGAGCTTGCCAAAGCGTTCAGCGTTAAACGTAGCTTGATCGATTTCGCTGGTTTGTTGCCCGATAATCATGTTGAACCCGTAGGATTCAAAAAACTCCTGATAATAGGGCGGATTGTAGTTTTCCCGGTATGCCGGGTTCTTGAAACCAGCCACCATGAGGCCCCAAAAACTATCACGATCACCGAAGTTGACCGGCCCGTCCATGTAGGCACATCCGCGCTCTTTCAGCCATTGGGCGCAGGTATCAAAGAGTAAAAAAGCCGCTGCCTTGTTGTTGCAGCATTCAAAAAAGCCCATGGCACCCTGTCGGGTAATTCCATCGGCATTCAAGGTATAAAAGGCTGCCACGCGCCCCTGCACCTGCCCTTGTGCATCAAAAAGCAACCATCGGCAGGCATCTCCATGTTCAAAGTGTACATTAAAGCTGCGGTCAAAAATCCCCTCAATATCCTCGTCAAGCGGGCGAATATATTCCGGGTCACCGGCATATAAACGGTCGCCGAGTTCCAAAAACTGCTGCACCATGGCTGCACCATCCACCTGCCTGATATTCCATGAATTCCCCATTTGTTGCAAATAAACCGGAAAATATCAGAATCTTAAACCATTGCATCGTGTTCTGCAACAACCCATCAATAAAGCCATGCGCGGTATTCAGGAGTTCATGGGATTCTTGCGCCTCATTCCCCATTAATATCGTTGCCAAGAACACAGCATGTTCAACCGTTTGCCTCGGATATCGCTGGCCACGAAGTGCGTATGGTGGTGTTTATGGATGCAGCCTGCAGCAGCCATTGCCACGGACAGCAGTACTGCCCGTGGCAGATTAATGCCCGGGCCTGTGGCCCGAAGTTTTCTTACCCCAAGCGGCTGGGGCAACAACAGACCAATGGTATATGCGTATTTGGCCGGAACCTTTCCGCAGGTTTATTCACAAAAAAGCGACCTGCTGAGTGGCGTAGGCGCAGCCTGGGGCGACAGTTGCCATGCCTTGAGCGTCCGCTGTGCATTGAACATCAATGATGTTTCACAATTAGATCAGTATTCGGGCAATGTTGCCATCAGCATGAAACTGCACACCGGTAGCAGCATTACCGCCGGAGTACTGCATTTATGGGCAAACAAAATAAACACCGATGCCAACCCTTCCTATTATGTGGCATACAGTAATGCCTTTCAACGATGGCGGCCTCGACAAGATGGAACTGCGCGGGCAGCCTTTACTGTGGGCGCAGGCAGCGGCAGATTCTATACCATGAGCAGCAGGGATGAACAGTTTGGACGTTGGAAACATGGAACCATAGCCTTTGCCAGCCTTACCGCAAGCATCAGTAAAACGCTGGTAGCTACTGTAGAATGGACCGGACACAACTTGTGTTTCAGCGCCAATTGGAAGCCTTATATTCCCATGAGGTTGCCCTTTAGGCTTCCTTCCATCAGTTTTGGAATTGCAGACCCATTAAGAACAAGCGGTGATCACGTGCGCTTTGTGGCATCGTTGGCCTATGGATATGTGCTTCCCTGGCCAAAACAACATTGTATCCCATGAGGTGTTGTATCATTTTGGTCAGCTGCTATACGGCAGCGTGTTTTGGTCAGTCGGACATTCAATCCATCAACCACCTGCCCATTGAAGAAGGCGGCGTCCCATCGTGTATCAACACCATCCACGATGTGCAATTTCCCAAATGCGTGGTGTATCAGCCCGGATTAAAAACTTCACAGATCGTCAAACGTTTGTGGAATGTGCGCCAGTGTACCCATTATGAACAACTGCGCTATTCCCCGGAATCACTCGTGCTTCAGTTTGGTCCGAAAGAGAACTTCCGAACAGTAAGCATCAAAATAACCAGCAGTTCGGGGAAGGTATTCACAGGCAGTGTGTTGGTGCACAAACAATCCAAAACTACATGCAATGCCCCGCCGGAAGCAGTGACAGACCATTTCACCTGCCCGATGGATACAATCACCAAAGGTTTTGTGGGCAAAAATGACAGCGATGAAGACGGCGACTATTTAAAATTCAGCATCAAAACACTTCCTGCCCACGCTGCAACCTTTCGCTTGTTGGAAGACGGAAGCTTTATCTACACGCCGCAAAAGAATTTTACGGGTAAGGATAGTTTTCGCTACCAAATCAGCGACAACATGGAGGCTGCTGAAGCCACCGTGTATCTGAATGTTCGAAAATATCATGTGGAGCTGCATCTGGCTTCTTCCATTGAATTGGGTTGTCCGCGTACCCCAATGGAACTGATCTGCCTGGCACCGGCGCATCAATCGGCCATAGTTCACCTTACCATCACACCAGGGGCACCTGAAGTGAGTATTTGGGATGCGGCCACCGGTGGCGGACGAATTCGCAAAACTTCATGGAAATATGGCACACAACCATCCTTCTTATGGATTGACGCCAGCGGGGCAGCACAGGTTAAAGCCCTCGCAGAAATTCAAGCGGAAGGTAAAACACAAGCTACAGACACCAAGAACGCAACCACACATACGATTTGGCCCCGCAGCTGGGCTGTACCCGGTGGAAACCCAACCGGAACACATGGCATCCGGACCAGTTCAGGCATGGCATATTATACTTTTGATTTGGTACCTGAACAAGGAATGTTCATGTCTGATCTGATGGAAGCCCTGGAAGTTGCCGCACGTGAAAAACTCAACGCAAAATCACTAGAGCAGGGAGTTTTTACAGAGAATCCGGAGTTTAAGGTTGCTTTTTTCAACCACAGCGCAGTGAATAAGTCGCCAGAAGAATTGGCCAAGGACCAATGCAATCATAAAGAGATACAGACGGTTTGGCGCATAGAAGTCACGCCTGTTGCCGATCCGATGGAGTGGACCGATACCATCATCTTGCCGATATGGAATCAGCGCATTCCGTTTGACACCAAACTCACGCGGCCTGCCCGGAAAGAATGGGACTATTTCTCCAAAGTACTACACATCCACGAACTAGGTCATAAAAGTCGTTTTGAACCGTTCAAAAAAGAATACCTGCAGTTGTTAGATGCCTTTGCCAAAACCAAATTTGTTGGGGAGGCCCTGAGTTTGGGATCATCGGAGTTACAGACTTACCAAGCCAAGTTAAAGGCTGGTGAAATGGCTATTGCCTCATTTGATTCGGCATTCAAAGCGCTGAATATTCGACTAAAAATACTGCGTGATGCTTATGACGCATCGCAAAAGGCATACGACTCCATAACACAGCATGGCGTCGCGCAGTTTAATGACCCGGATTCCAGAAAAAACCACGGTGCACAAGTCAGCACCCGGGTAGATGGCGACATCCCCTTATTGCTTCCGCCTGCCAGAACAAAGGAGCGCAGCCCAACCCGGCCCAACAAATCAGGGCAAGAAAAAAAAGTGCCAACAGGGCGCGAACGAAATAAACGTTGATGTGCACTTTAGTGCAGCCTGTTTCAAGGCTAAAGGAGCAGGCATGCAGGAAATAATCTTACTTGGCTGCATATTTGAAGCACATAATTGCGCCCATGAAGATCGGAGATAAACTCATCCCTTTCAAGCTAAATGACACCAACGGTAAAGCTTGTTCCAGCTATGATTTTGCAGACAAACATGCGTTTTTGATCATTGTTACCTGCAATCATTGTAAATATGCACGGGCTTATTGGCAGCGCTTGATCAACCTTTCTAAGAAATATGAGGAAGACAACCTGGCGGTGGTAGCCATCAATGGCAATGATGCAGCGCAATATCCCGAAGACAGCTTGGAGGGAATGCAGCGTTTGGTGCGTCAAATGTCCCTTCCCTTTCCCTACCTCCATGATGAAAGTCAGGATTATCTGAAAGCACTCGATGCCACACGCACTCCTGAGGTTTATTTGTTTAACAGCCGCAGGGAATTGGTTTATCACGGCGCCATTGATGATTCTTGGGACAATGAACATGCGGTGATGCGGGTATATCTTGAAGATGCCATCGAGTATTGTCTGGATGGACTTGAGGTGGACTTCCCTGAAGTTCAACCTGCGGGTTGCAGCATCAAATGGCGAAATCATGCCTGAGGGTAAATCCGTTTGCATCATCACCGGAGCTTCGTCCGGGATTGGCGCGGCGCTCGCATTGGAAGCTGCCCGACGCGGCTACCGTTTATCCCTCAGCGGTCGCAATGCTGAGAAGCTTGCTGAAGTAGCTTTGGAGTGCCGGAATTTGGGTGCTGAAGTTCTTGAAACAATTGCAGATGTTGCTGTTGAAGCCGATTGCCGAAGAATCATTCATGAAACCGTTACCGCATTTGGTCAGATAGATGTGCTCATCAACAATGCAGGAATCAGCATGCGCGCCTTGCTGCGCGACCTGAACGTTGATGTAATCCGGCAGGTGATGGATACCAATTTCTGGGGAACTGTGTATTGCACCCACGCCGCGCTTCCCTACTTGCAGAAACGCAAGGGAAGTGTTGTAGGCATCAGCAGTATTGCAGGCTTTAAAGGACTTCCCGGCCGCACAGGTTATTCTGCATCCAAATTTGCGATGCACGGCTTTCTGGAAGCTCTGCGCTGTGAAAACCTGAAAACGGGATTACACGTGCTCATCGCCTGTCCTGGATATACCGCTTCCAACATCCGCAAGACCGCGCTCAATTCCACAGGTGCTGCCCAAGGTGAAACTCCACGTGATGAAGCGCGCATGATGCAGCCGGATGAAGTTGCACGGATTGTGCTGGATGCTATGGCAAAAAAACGGCTGTATGTGGTGATGACCCTGCAGGGAAAACTCGCGGTATGGCTGAATAAAAGGTTCCCTCGCCTCGCCGATATCCTTACCTACCGTGCAATTGCGAAAGAACCCGATTCACCGTTTCAGTAAGGCGACCGCTTTAAGCATGCGCGTAAAGCCAAGTTTTGGCTTCTTCCAGCGCAGCATCTAAACCTGACGCAAGCTTACCACCGGCTGTAGCAAAAAACTTTTGCCCTCCGCCACCGCCCTGAATATGCTTGGCCCAGCCACGAACCATCGCCGCGGCATCCCATCCATGGGCAGCCACCAAATCTTCACTGATGAATAAAGCCAGTCCGGGTTTTTCTTGGGCCACAAACGCCAACATGCCGATGGAAGGCCCCTGTTGATGCATCAGGTTGAAGCAAATGTTCCTGGCAGCCTCCGCATGAGGCAATTCCACCTTTTCTGCAAACCAGGTAAAATGAGTGCCTTTATGCAACTTCGACTGGATGGAATCCTGCACTTGCTGCACTTGCTGCATTTCAAATGCCTCCAATTTTTTGCGAAGTAGGTTTTGCTCTTCTAGCTGCTTTTGCAGAGCCGCGATGGGATCGGCAGGGCGCCCCAACAATTCAACTAACTGTTCCAGTTGTTCCTGCTGCTGACTGAGGTACGCAAAGGCGCCGGCACCGCTTACTGCTTCAATACGGCGCACACCTGCGGCAACTGAAGATTCAGCAATTATACGAAACAAGCTGATGACGGCGGTATTGGGCACATGTGTTCCGCCGCAAAGTTCCCTGGAGAAATCTGCGCCAAAAGTGATGACGCGAACCGTTTCTCCATATTTCTCACCAAACAGCGCCGTGGCACCACTTTCCAGGGCTTCAGCAACCGGCACATTTCTTTGTTCTTCCAACGGAATCGCCCGACTGATGGCCTCATTCACGATGCGTTCTACCTCTTTCAGCTCTTCATGGGTGAGCTTGGCAAAATGTGAGAAGTCGAATCGCAAATAATCGGGATTGACCAAGCTTCCCTTTTGCATCACATGATTGCCGAGCACCTTTTTCAAAGCTGCATGCATCAGGTGGGTGGCGGAGTGATTCGCTGCAGAGGCCATGCGTTTAACCTGATCAACACGGGCGGTCAGCACGCGTTCGGGTTGCTTCGGCAAACGGTCAAGCAGGCAAATGTGTAACTGGTTTTCTTTAACGGTATCCAACACATGAACCAAAGAACCATCTTCCGCGGTCAGGGTTCCGGTATCGCCTACCTGTCCGCCACTTTCCGCATAAAACGGACTACCGGTAAGCACTACCTGCACCTGTTTTTTGCCTTTAGCACTTATTTCACGCCAGCGGGTGATGCGCACCTGCGCTTCCAAAAAATCATACCCGATAAAATCTTCTTCTCCGTCTTCGAACACGTAGTTCCAATCACCGGTTTCTCGTGATGCATCGGCGCGGGATCGGCGTTTTTGTTCTTGCAAGCGGAGCGAAAAACCATCCAGATCCACATGCATGTTGCGCTCGCGGGCAATCAGCTGGGTGAGATCTAAAGGGAAGCCATAGGTGTCGTACAATTCGAAAGCGGTATCGCCATCGATGGTTTCATTTCCCTCGGCCATGAAACGTTCCAGAATTTCCATGCCTCTGGACAGTGTGCGGTAAAAAGAAACCTCCTCTTCGCGAATCACCCTGGCTACAAACTGCTCCTGGGCGCGCAACTCAGGAAAGAACGTTCCTGTTTCTGCAGTCAGAACCTCCACCAGTTGGTAAAAAAACGGCTGGTCCAGGCCAAGATAACTATAACCGTAGCGCACCGCCCGGCGCAGAATCCGACGCAAAACATATCCGGCGCCGTTATTAGAGGGCAATTGTCCGTCGGCAATACAGAATGATACTGCACGGATGTGGTCGGCGATTACCCTGAAGGCAATATCTGCCGGAAGATCGCTGCCGCCGTATTGAAGTCCGGAGCGATGTTCCGTAGCTGCGATGATGCCGCGAAACACATCGGTATCGTAATTACTGCTTTTCCCTTGCAGGGCGCGTGTGAGTCGTTCAAAGCCCATACCCGTATCCACATGCTGTGCGGGAAGCTTTTCAAGACTGCCATCGGCTTTCCGGTTGAACTCCATGAATACCAAGTTCCAGATTTCGATCACCTCCGGATGTCCTGTATTGACCAGATTCCGCCCATTGAGCGCACTTCGTTCTTCAACACTGCGCAAGTCGATATGAATTTCGGAACAGGGACCGCAGGGGCCTGTATCACCCATTTCCCAGAAGTTATCCTTTTTATTCCCGTTTACGATGCGGGACGTTGGCACAAATTGGGTCCATCGGTCATATGCTTCCTGATCAAAAGGAATCTGATCTTCCTGAGCGCCCTCAAAAACCGTCACATACAAACGTTCCGGATCAAGACCGTAAACGGAAGTGAGGAGTTCCCAGGCCCATGCAATGGCGTCTTGTTTGAAGTAATCACCGAAGCTCCAGTTGCCCAGCATTTCAAACATGGTATGGTGGTAATGATCCACACCAACTTCCTCAAGGTCATTGTGTTTTCCGCTAACCCGAAGGCACTTCTGGGTATCGGCCACACGTGGATAAAGTACGGGTGCATTGCCCAGAAACAGGTCTTTGAATTGGTTCATGCCCGCATTGGTAAACATGAGGGTGGGGTCATTTTTAACCACAATCGGTGCCGAAGGAACCAGATGATGGCCCTTGGATGCGAAAAAGTCGAGGAAGGTTTGTCGGATTTGTGCTGCGCTTAAACTCATTTCTTGTTGAAAGGAAACTACTCGTTTTGCCTTAAGTTTGCAATGGGGGCAAAATTACCCACACGTCCGCGAGTGGCAAAGAAAACAAAATATTTCTTCAACCCGAAAAGCCTAAGCTTTGAAAAGGTACATACCAACATTCCAATGCTGTTGTGGCGTGCCTTTGGGTTTCTTTCCCTCGCTTCCGTTTTCGGCATTGGACTTTCATTCATTTTTGCCAGGACCTTGGCAACACCTCGTGAGGCCGCGCTCATGGATGCCAACAAAAAGATGAAGAATCAGATGAAGGCCATCAGCCAACATGTTGCCGAACTGGACCGGAAGATGAACGAATTGGCCGAGCGCGACAATGGCATCTATCGGATGATTTACGAGGCCGAACCACTGAAACCCGACGAAGAGAAAATCAACGCGTACGCAGAGTTGCTTAAAATGCCCGAAGGTGCCTTGTTGTCGTCTTTGCGTTCAAAACTCGACCAGTTGAGCAGCCTCGCAGAACGTCAGCAGCGATCCTATGACCAACTTGAAAAAATGGTCAAGGCAAAAAATGCGCTTTTCAACAGTGTTCCCGCCATCCAGCCTGTAGCCAACAAAGACCTTGATCGAATGGCCAGTGGTTACGGATACCGAATTGACCCTTTTTACCATACCACTAAGTTCCATGCCGGGATGGATTTTACCGCCTCCCCTGGCACACATGTAGTAGCCACGGGTGACGGAACTGTGCAGCAGATCCGCCAAGACGAATGGGGCTATGGCAATCATATCATCATCAGCCACGGCTATGGTTACACCACTCTTTATGCCCACTTGAGCGGATTCAAGGTGCGCACAGGCCAAAAAGTAGTTCGCGGTCAATTGATTGGTTTTGTAGGCAATACCGGAAAAAGTACCGGGCCGCACCTTCACTATGAAGTTCGGAAAAACAATCACCCACTCAACCCGGCGTTTTTCTACTTCAATGATTTAAGCGACAGCGACTACGCGCGCATGCTTCAAAAGGCATCGAAAACCACCAAATCATTTGACTAATAGTTTATGTATCGTTTTGTTTTTTTCTGTGGAATTTTATGCATTAGCTCCTGTCACAGGGTAGAAAATGTCATCGAGCAAGGGGCAGAAACTGCCGGCAAAGCAGCTGGAAGTATTGCGCAACATTTAGGCTCTGGCGTTGAACAGGCCTTAAGCATCAACCCGGTGCTGTCACCACAGCTTGCGGCAACAGGCCTGCAACTGGGCAAAACACTCATTAACAGTGACGGCGAAGGTACCGACAACAAACTCAGCATTTACTGCATCGCTTCAGGCAACACAGATCTTCAGATATCAGCCAGGGTTCAGGATGCCAAAGGACAAGAATTAGGCAGAACCACCAGCAGGCTGCAATTGGATTCAGGGCAAACCAAATACCTTGAATTCTTTTTTGAGCGATACACGAATATTGACAGCGATTCGAAGGTGTTTCTTGACGTTCAATAAACATGGGAGACGAGCATCAGGAAAAGGCATTTTACCGCATCAGTGAAGTTGCCGGAATGTTGAAGGTTACGCAAAGCATGTTGCGTTTCTGGGAGCAGGAAATCCCTAAGCTGAAACCTGTAAAAAACAGGCGTGGTGAGCGGTTGTACACCAAAGACCACATCAGCCTGATCAGACAAATCATCTACCTTACCCGTACCAAGGGCTATACCCTGGAAGGCGTCAGGAAACACTTATCTAAGCCAGCCGTTCAGGAAGAAATTCAAGCCTCATTGCTTGAACGTTTGCGCATACTTCGTGAAAAGCTTCTTGCCCTTAAGGATGAAATTGATCAAAACTAGACACATCTTCCTTTGCTGCAACCTGTTCATGGGTGTGAATGCATCAACTGCTCAAAGTCCGGTTGGAGCGATGGCCAGGTCTTTATGCGGACTTGGTGCGCTTCAGGTTCCAGGCAGTATTGGAATCTTCAACAGTCCGGCATCTGGTCGTTGGGACAGCACGCGGACTTTATTCAGCGAATACCGGAACTACTTTGGCATTCGTGGCTTAAACAGTACTTCCCTGGCATTCACTACCGGCATCAAATCGCTGCGTATGGGGATGTTGTGGAACCGAACTGGAAGCATGTATCTGAATCGGCAGGAGCTGCGCCTGCAGCTGGCCGGAAGAATCAGCGAACTGCTCACATTGGGCATGGGCCTGCACTACAGACAGGCATTCATGACAGGAACATATAGGCAGAAAGGAAGCCCTGCCGTGCAACTTGGCGTGGCTTTAAAAGCCGGAAAAAAAACCGATGTGCTGATTGATTGGATGCGCAGCCTGAGCATCATCGAAAACGATTGGACCGGTCAGCATTTAGGTACTGCACATTTTCGCGCCGGCGTGCGGCATCGCGTAAGTAAACAAGCCGGATTAATGGGAGAAGTTCACGCCCGATATGGCGATTTCCCAAACCGCAGCATCTTGCGCGGTGGCATTTGGTATCAGTATGGATCATTAACCTTTCTTGCCGGAACCAGCAATGGCCCTGAACCGATGAGCTTTGGCTTATCTTGGCGGAGAAGGAACATCGTTGTGGAATGCGCTGCAGCTTACCATGCATCATTGGGATTCAGCCCTCATTTTAGCGCGCACTGTAATTGGTAAATCATGGCGGTGAAGCAGGAATTGCAGCGGGCATCAAATACCAAGCGATGGCTTTGCACCCTGGCATGTTGCTTCACATTTACTTTGAAGACAGCTGTTGCACAAATACCGGATGACCTGCGCAACCACCTCGAACGCTTTTTGGAACAACAAGGAAGTGGTGCCGACTTTACGGAAATCAGTGATGAATTGGGCGCATTGTATCAGCAGCCCATGAACATCAACCGGGCGGGCATCGATGAATTGTTGGCCTGCCCGTTGTTGGATGCACAGCTGGTTCTTGGCTTGATCGAACACCGTCGGAAGTTTGGCGCCATGGTGCATATTCATGAACTGCAACTGATACCGGGATTCAGTAGGGAACGCATCAATGCGCTAATGCCATTCATTCGCCTTGAAAGCGCAGGCGAGCAAGGCTGGAAAAACTTGAAAAAGTATTGGAATAAAGGTTCGGCAGAAGCCCTGAATTACACCTTTTATCAAGCTGGAAACCTGGATCCCCGCTTCCAATTATTGGATACCGGAGCCAATAGAGATCGAGTGTTCCTCGGCGACCCTTTGAGGTCCAGTGTGCGCTTGCGTTATTACAAATCCGGCGTGTACAGTTTGGCCCTCACTGCCGAAAAAGATCCCGGTGAACCATGGTTGCAAACCTATGGGCCTGATTTTCTTGCCGGGCATTTAGCTATTGAACAAATTGGACCTTTTAACCGGGTAATCATTGGCGATTACCATGCAGCTTTCGGGCAGGGATTACTCTTAGGAAGCGGATTGGCATTCAGTCAATCAGCCAATGTGATGAGCATCAAGCGCACACGCACCGGCATCAGGCCATATCGCTCCGTAAATGAAGTGCGCTTTTTTCGGGGTCTAGCCACACATTTGGTCAAGAACAATTGGAGTCTTCACTTGATGTATTCAAACAACAAGCAAGATGGCGTGGAACAAAATGACAGCACCCAACTGGAAGAAGGTCTGATTGCTGATTTTTTCAATTCCGGTTTACACCGGAACAGAAAGGAAATTGCATCCAGAAACCAATTCAGCATGCCCATGTTTGCCATGGCTCTGGAACATAAATTAAAGGCAGGTACCCTTGGCATCAGTTACAAACAAGAATTCGGCCCAAAACAATCTACTTCCGGCAACAATTTATATCAGTGGTTTAGCCGTAATCCGGTGCCATCCATGCTCTTGTCCGTGTATGGAGATTACACGCTGAGAAACGTACATTTATTTTTTGAACAGGTTCGCAATCCGGTGCAACCTGGAAAATCGTTGGCCGGAGTAGTGGGATTGTTGACGAGCCTGGCCCAAAATCTGGACGTTTCTTTGTTGTATCGGCACTATGACAAAACATTCAACAATCCTATGTCCATAGGATTTGGCAACAATCAGAGCAATGAACAGGGATGGTATCTGGGGGCCCATTGGCGCATCAAAAAACATATTGGGTTCCTCTGTTATAAAGACATCTGGAAATCATCGTGGTTGCGTTATCAAGTATCCGGCCCATCAACAGGCGGATCTTGGCTCGCAGAATTGAATTATGCGCGAGGAAAACAGATATTTCTCTATTTGCGCTACCGAGAATCTGCACTTGCCAGGAACTTCACTTCCGCATTAGTTCCGGTTGATGCGCCCATGGAGCTTAGTGTAAGGCGCCTTCGCATCCATGCCGATTATCCGGCGGGCAAGAATCTTTCATTTGCCACAAGGTTTGAATATGCAACACCGGTTGTGGAGGGCCAGGCGCGTCAATGGGGAAGTTTATTGTTTCATGAAGTACAAATGAATAAGCCGGTGCATGGTTACCGCATTTCTGCGCGCCTCAGTTTCTATGATGTTGGTGATTACCTTGGACGTATTTATGCCTTCGAAGGTGATCTTCCTTATGTGTTCAATGTACAGGGCTTTTATGGCAATGGAAGCAGCTTTTATGTGATGGTGCGGAAGAAAATCACACGCACTTGCGATTTATATGCACGCTATTCCTCAGATTTGAATGAAGGTCGCGGACAGCACACAACAACGCTGAGCGGAATGGTTAAATGGAATTTCTAAAATGGTAAAACTGAGTGTAAACATCAACAAATTTGCCACCCTGCGCAATGCCCGGGGCGGCAAACGGCCAGACGTGGTGCAAGCCGCATTAGATGCCGAAATGTTTGGCGCCGATGGAATCACCGTTCATCCGCGCCCAGACCAACGGCACATACGTTACAGCGATGTGTATGCGCTAAAAGAAGTACTTTCCACCGAATTCAACATTGAAGGATATCCTTCCAATGATTTCATTGACTTGGTATTGTCGGTAAAACCTGCACAGGTTACGCTTGTGCCGGATCCGCCGGATGTATTGACTTCCAATGCGGGCTGGGATGCCATCAAGCACAAAGACTTCCTCAGTTCCACACTTAAGCTCTTCCGGTCGGAGGGCATACGCAGTTGTTTGTTCCTGGACCCAGATCTGAGGCAGGTAGAAGCAGCCGCGCAAACGGGTGCCGATCGCATTGAACTGTACACGGAGGCTTATGCCAGCCAGTTCCCCGTTGACGGGCCACTCGCGCTGCAGGCTTATATTCTGGCGGCAAAAAAGGCAACAGAACTTGGGTTGGGAATAAACGCTGGTCACGACCTGGATCTAGAGAATTTAGGATACCTGTCTGCGCATCTTCCAGGATTAAGGGAAGTATCCATTGGGCATGCCTTGGTATGTGATGCGTTATATTTTGGACTTCAGAATACCATCCAGATGTATCAACATGCACTTAAAAACACATGATGGTTAAACGCTTCGCACTGCTGGCAATGAGTTTATCCTTCAGCACCAGCACCTGGGGTTGGGGCTTCTATGGTCACATCCAAATTAATCGGATGGCTGTATTTTGTTTGCCGCCACAACTTTTTGGATTCTACAAGAACCATATAGACTATGTTGGCCAACACGCTGTGGATGCTGATAAGCGCAGGTATGCCATATCCGAAGAAGCCTGCAGACACTATTTGGATTGCGATCGATACGAACAGGCAGCGCCCTTGGATACGCTTCCGATGTGGTGGAATCAGGCTGTTTCTGCATATGGAGAAGATACGCTCAAGGCGCATGGCATCGTGCCTTGGCATTGTCATTTAATGTTGTATCGGCTAACCGATGCATTTAAGGAGAAAGATGTTGCGAAAATCCTGAAAATCTCAGCCGACCTTGGACATTACATTGCCGATGCACATGTACCCTTACATGCTTGTGGAAATTACAATGGGCAAAGAACCAACCAGCATGGCATACACGGCCTCTGGGAATCCAGAATTCCAGAATTATACCTAAGCGATTATGATTTACTTACAGGAACAGTAGTCTATCTGGACAAACCCATGCACGCTATTTGGCAATCCATTGAACAAAGCTATGCCGCATCTGATACGGTATTACATCAGGAACAAAAGTTAACAGCCATGTTTCCGGGTGATGCTAAGTACACATTTGAAACCAGAGGCAGCCAATTGGTCAGGGTTTATTCCCCAGCATTTTGCAAGGCCTATGATGCATCTATGAATGGCATGGTTGAACGGAGGTTCAGGCAAAGCATCCAAATGGTTGCAGCTTTTTGGCTCACGGCTTGGATTAATGCCGGACAGCCTGAACTTCCTCAAGTAGTATCTGATTTAAGTGTAAGTAAAGAAGAGTTGTTGGAAGAGGAGAAATTTAAACAAGGGCTCATTTTGGGAAGGCCAGAAGAGCACTGATTTATTTTTTCTTTTTTTTCTTAAAGTCTCCGCGTTTCCAGGCTTCAAAAAACTGGGACCACGCAAGCGGACTCATGATGTTCATAGGTGGTGCCTGACCTTGATAATACAGCAAATTTGCACGCTGTTGCATGAGGGCCTGATAACTCTGGCGAGCATCAGCTTGTTTCAGTCGCATTTGTTCTTTGAGTTCCTCGGCTTCGAGGTTTTTGCGCGCGCGCTCCAGTTCATCATCCGGTATGTCTCGATGCACAAAGACATGGTCAAATGCTGCCCTGGTAGGGAACGGCCTGATCACCATTACAGGCAAATTGATGGTATCCTGCGTGAGCAGTTTCACCATGTAATATCTGTTACCCCTAACGGTATCCGGAATAAGGGCATACGAAGATTCATACTCTACATGCCAGAAATAGACGGTATCGCCTTTTTCTGCTACAAATGAGAAGTAACCGCTGATATCAGAATAACCAACAACACCATGGTTTCCTCTGGAAATGACACAGAATGGAATGGCTTTAAGACTGTCTGAGGTCAGCACCAATCCACTGAACTGGATCAATTGTTCTTGGTTTCGCTGAGCATGGAGCGCAGATGAAAATCCGGTAAGACCAGCAAAAAATGCGGTTAATCCCGTCCAAATGATCCGTTTTCTCATAAACTACCTGGTGCAAACCTAATACCAAAAAATCGGGAATAACCAGATCATCCTGCAATAAACCCAAGGGCAACAATGACAAGGACCAAAAGCGGGGTCGGCCATTTGGAATATTGGATATAAGCAAAGCCACCCAGCAGCACAGCCCACCACAGAGGGTCATAAACTACCGTAGGCTTGAACTTCATGGTAATGAAAAACATTTCCAAGAGTGCCGCCACAACAAATCCAGCAGAAACTGCGATGATGCCATCCAGCGCACGATCAACAATTGGATAGCTCTTCAAGCGATCCCAAATAGGATAAACGAAAAACACAAACAAAATACCTGGTAAAAAAATTGCAATAAAGCCCAAGAAACAGCCAAGCAACTGTCCCCAAAACGAATAACCCAAGGACTTCATTGCTATTCCA
>JBEDND010000200.1:0-3178 GCA_041170785.1 Bacteroidota bacterium
ATGCTGCTCAGGCGGGGAATACGTCTGTGGTGCTGCATCAGGATGCACATATGTTTACCGAGGCCAAAACCAGAATTCCCGCATGGTGGAAGCAGAAAAAACGCCACCTGTTTGTGGGCAAACATTACAAACCGTGGGTTAAACGATTCCTGGGTTTACTCTCCATGAGTCAATTTGCCTTTTATGTTTTGCTGCCCGTTTGGCTCGTTTACGCAGGAATATGGTGGCTTCCTTTGGCATTTTGGGGCATCTGGTTGCTGTTGCGCTTCATCGTAGTGGCCAGAACAGCTTCTTTACTTGGCCAGATGAACTTGTTGTGGCTCTTCCCCCTGCTCGATGTCCTTTATGTGCTCATTTTTACCGTAGCCGGGCTGAATGCCTGGTTTGCCAAACGCATCAGGTGGTGAATCAGCAGGAACAATTACAAACCTGGTTTCCCGCGCTTAGCCCTACACAACAAGAACAATTGTTGCTGCTGGAAGCGCAATACCGGCATTGGAATGCCATGATCAATGTCGTTTCCCGCAAAGACATGGATATGTTTTTTACCCACCATGTATTACACAGTTTGGCCTTGTCCTGCTTTGTCCATATCTATCCCGGCTGGAAGGTGTTGGACGTGGGAACCGGTGGTGGATTTCCGGGAATACCGCTGGCCATCATGTACCCTGAAACGGAATTCCTGCTCGTAGATTCCATAGGGAAAAAAATAAAAGTGGTGCAAGAAGTGGTTCAACACCTTAAGTTACCTAACGTGCGTGCGGAAGTTGCCAGAGCTGAAAAGGTAAATCCCGGCTTTAACCTGGTGGTCAGCAGGGCTGTAACCAGAATGGCTTCTTTTTACCCTTGGGTAAAACACAAAGTCGCCTTCGATGGGGTACGTCAGGGCATTGCCTTCCTGAAAGGAGGAAATCTGGAAGAGGAAATACAGGAATTTGCCGCTTTGGCGCCGCAACGCATCGTTCGATCTTATGAAATTTTCCCTAAAATTCCCGAGCCCTTCTTCGAAACCAAAAAGGTCATTACTGTTTTCTGATTTCGAAGCGCAACCGATCATTCAGGCGCTTATTTCCAATTTTCTTCTGGTTCGGGTTGTACAGCCGCTCAACCGGCGTTAATTTGCCTGTTTTTACGAGCAGATTTGGCCAAGCAAATAAGCAACACGCAACCTTTTGAAGTCGTTTACACCCTGGTAAGACATCCACATTTCGGAATGTTGCCCGAGTTAAACGCCGTACTGCTCAACCCCAGTGGCACGTTAAGTCTTTCTTATCAACGCATCCACCGCAATACTGCGGCATATTTCGGACTTTCAGGTACAGAATTGGAAGTAGTGCGCCTGTTGGATGAAGTTGAAGTGGACAATATCATGAAGCAATTCTATACCGGCAGCAAGCGCATCAGACCGGAAGATTTCTTCGCCAAACACTACAATGAAGACCTGCATAAAAAGGTGCGGCCATACATCGAAAAGCGAATCGCCCGAGTGATGGAGCTGGTTGGCGATCGACAGGTTTTTCTGGAAAGCGCCAGCAGCAACCCTGTGGATGCGCCCATCGAAGTTTGCCACGATCATGCTAGCATCCTCTTTCACTTCCGCAAAGACGAAGAGGGTATCAATTACTTCGCAACCATCAAACATCGGGATACCAAGCTCGAATTTTCCTGCAACGGCAGCGAACTGATCTGCACCGAACCTGCCTGGTTGCTTGCCGGCAATAAGCTCGTGCGCTTCGGAAAAGGCGTGGACGGCAAAAAAATCAAACCCTTCCTCAAAAAGAAATTCATCCACATCCCAAAGGATACTGAAGCGGCCTATGTAGAGAAATTTGTGAAGCCACTTCTGGAACGGTACGATGTCTTTTCTCAAGGTTTTAACATCGTTTCAGAACAGCATCAGGCCAGCCCCGTGCTGCGACTCGAGGAAGGACTTACCGAAAAACCCTGTCTTTCGCTGTACCTAAACTATGGCAAATGGAATTTCCCGTACCACAGCGAAAAACAGGTGCATGTTTCCCTCATCAGGCAGGATGATTTCTTTGAATTTCACCGCATCAAACGTTCGCGCAACTGGGAAGAACAAAAGGTGAAATGGCTTACAGACAATGGCCTGGAACCTGTTCAGGGTAGTTTGTTCGCACTTCAGGATGCTTATGGTCACGATGGACTTGCACTCATTGACTGGCTGAATGAACACGCTACAGATTTGCAGCGTCAGGGCTTTGTCATTGATCAGTCTGCGCTGCAACGCAAAGTTTTTATAGGCGAAGTGAGTTTAAGCCTGAACGTGGCCTCGCGTGACGATTGGTTCGATTTGAGGGCGGAAGTGCGCTTCGGAAGTTTCGTGTTTCCGTTTACCCGCCTGAAGCCAAACATACTTAGAGGCATCCGTGAATTTCCGCTCCCCGACGGCAGCATCGCCATTATTCCTGCGGCATGGATGACCCGGCTTGTTAAAGTGTTTCATTTTGGTGATGAGGAAGGCGATGCACTTTCCCTCAAAAAAATGCATCATCCGCTGTTGGATGATTTGGGTGAATTTCAGGATGATGCCGCAAGAAAAGTCCCCGCAATCATTCCCAAGCCTGAAGCCATTGAAGACGTGCCGCTGCCGGAAGGCTTCACCGCCAAGTTGCGCGCTTACCAACAAACTGGATATAACTGGCTCAGTTATTTGGGAAGCCAACACCTGGGTGGCTGCCTTGCAGACGATATGGGTTTGGGCAAAACCATTCAAACCCTGGCATACCTTCAGGCCAATTTCAACAAAAATATTCATGTGCTGCCGGACATGGCTCCGGCCGATTCCACCATGGCGGCACAACTTTCCATCTTTGATCCTGTGGCTGAGCTTCAGACCCAAGAATCTACAGATGCAGCACGTGTATTGTCGAAGCTTCCCAAAGGGCAATCAGGCGACCAAACCGACGCAGCACCCGAGCCGCCCTCCAGGCCCTGTCTGGTTATCGCTCCAACCTCGCTCATTTACAATTGGGAACAAGAAGCCCGTCGCTTCAATCCTGGCATCAGAACTCTGGTATATGCAGGTACACAGCGCGACCGGTATTTCGGCATGATTCCCTACAGCGACCTGGTGATTTCCAGTTATGGAACCATCAGGAATGATGCGGAACGCCTCGCGGCCTTCAAATTTCGGGTGGTTGTTTTGGATGAAAGC